>JAGTAM010000401.1 GCA_023422485.1 Pseudomonadota bacterium
CGGTAGCGCGCCGCGTCGGCGCCGACGAACCCGTCGGGCGCGGTGGTGAAGAAGCGGGCCTGCGACAGGCTCCGGCAGCCGCTGGTGCGGGCGGGCTCGGCCCCGAAGCGGGCCTCCCCCGGCACGCCGGTCCAGCGCTCGCCGAGGGCGGGCATGTCGATCAGCCCGACGAGCGGCACTCCGCCGTCGAGGAAGGCGATCAGGGTGCCGAACAGCGGCAGGCCGGTGACGAAGCTCTTGGTGCCGTCGATCGGGTCGATCACCCAGACCGGCCCGTCGTCGGACTTCGCGCCGGGCTTCACCCCCATCTCCTCGCCGAAGATGCCGTGATCGGGAAACCGCGCCTCGATCAGGCCGCGCAGATGCGCCTCGATGGTGCGGTCGGCCACCGTCACCGGGCTCTCGTCGGCCTTGGACAGGATGTCGAGCGGGGTGCGGAAGTAGCGCAAGGCCAGCGGGCGCGCGGCGTCGGCGAGTTCAGCAGCGAAGGCGAGGATGCTTCGCGGATCGAGCGCGTCGGTGGTGAATGAAGCCGGGGTCATCGCTCAGAGCGCCTTCAGGAAGAGCGGCCAGCGCGGGTCGTTCATGATCGAGCGGGCGCGCATGTGCTTCCAGATCCCGTACTTGTAAAAATCGAAGTCGAGGGTCGAGATGCGGTTCTGCACCATCGCCCAGGTCGACCATTTCACGTCGGCGAGCGCCTTGTGCACCATCAGGCGCGCGAACAACGCCTCGTCGTAGCGGCCGAAATACTGCTCGATCAGCTCACGATCGACGCTCTCAGGAAAGAACATCTCGCCGCTCCAGATCGCGATGTCGTAGAGCCGGTCGTTGTTCGAGGCATACTCGAAGTCGATCAGCAGGATCGAGCCGTCCTCGCCGAGAAGGAAGTTGCCCGGCATCGGATCGTTGAAGCAGGGCACGAGGTCGAGGCCCGAAGCTTCCAAGGCCGCCCGCGCCAGCCGGGTCTGGCGGGTGAGCCAGGCCTGATCGGGCGGCAGCAGCGCGCCGAGTTCGGCCGCCTGCCGGTCGTGCTCGTCGATCATGTCGAACACGGTCTTGGTCAGCGGCAGGAGCGGGGCGGCGTGGAAGCGGCGGTAGACGCGCATCGCCTCCGCCCGCAGGGCCGGGTCGGCGAAGTCGCGGTTGGTCGAGGGGCGGCGCCCGTCCACGAATTCGGCGATCTCGATGCCCTGCGCGTCGAGGTCGTCGAAGGTGCGGGGGCCCAATCCGATCACCTCCGCCTGCCGGCTGGCGGCGCGGGCGGCGGCGCGGTCGATGAACATCTCGGTACCGCGGCCCGGCATCTTGACGAAGTAGGGATGCGGCTCGCCCTCGATCTCGACGCGCCAGTTGACGTTGCTGATCCCGCCCAGCACCGGGCGGTAGCGCGTCGGGCGCCCCTGCCAGCGCGGGACGGTGCGCAGGGCCGCCTCGAAGGCGTGCTCGGCGTCCGTTGCGGCCTGACCCAGAGTGATCACGGCAACCTCCTCACAAAGCCCTCAGGGTTTCCTCGAAGCCCGGCCGGCCGACGCGCATCCGGCAGCGCAGGAAGCGCCAGGCGGCGTACTTGCGAAATTCGAGCCCCCGGCGCGGCGAGAGCCGATCCATGACGAGGGCCCGCAGGGCCCAGTGCAGGTCGTCGGCGGCGGCGTAGGCGCGGGCGCGGTTGAACACGTCCGGCCGGAACGACCCCTCCGCCATCTCGATGCCGGCCTTCATCGGCGTCTCGAAGGGGCAGGCCTCGTTGAGGAAGGCGCCGAGCTGGTAATGGGGGTCGGTGTCGCAGGCCATGTCGAAATCGACGAGCTGCAGGGCGCCGCCAGGGCCGAACAGCAGGTTGGAGGCGTGCGGGTCGGCATGCGCCGGGCGGACATCCGTGCCGGCGGCCGTCAGCGCCGCCTCGATCGCCTCGGCCCAGTCGAACAGGAACCACGCGTCCGGCGGCAGGCTGTCGGCGCCCGGCCCGAGCCCGGCGCGCAGCTCCCGGATCGCCTCGAACACGCTCCAGCGCCGGCCGAAGGCCGCGCCCGCGCCGATGCGGCGGAAGGCGTCGATCACGGTTGCCATGCCGTCGGGCCGCTGCAGCCGGTCGAGGGTGGCCGGGCGCCAGTCCGGGCCGAGGCAGCGGAACAGGATCGCGCCCTGATCCGCCGCGCAATGCAGCGGTTCCGGTGCGAGGCCCAACGCGGCGATGCCTTGCGCCGCGCGGAAGGCGGCGGCGGGGTCGAGGAGCGGCGCGGCACAAGGCTCGGAGACCTTGAGGAACAGGCTCGGCTCCGTGCCCCGGTCCTCCGCCACGCGATAGGTGGTGGATTCGACGCCGTGATAGGAGGGCGAGGCGAGGCCGGGCACGGCGGCAGCGTAATGCGGCGCCTGTCCGCGCAGCTCCGGCCGCGTGGCAAAGGCCTGCGTCAGGGCGGCCTCCGCGAGGCGTTCGGACGCGTCCTCAGGCGTGCCGAGCGGCTTCATCGGCCCTCTCCCCCGGTCTCGATGGCGGCCACGCCCTCGGTCGCGAGGATCATCAGCATGTCGGCGAGCACCTGGGTGCCGAAGGCCTGATCCTGCGGGCTCGCGAACTCGGTCGGGTGATGCATCACGCCGCCGCGGCAGGGCACCGCCAGCACCACCGACGGGCAGACGGCGGAGAGGCTCACCGCATCGTGGCCGCCGATCGTGTCGAGGTGGCGGGCCGGCGTGCCTTTGGCGGCCGCCGCGCGCTCGGCGAGCCGCAGGAGGCCCGGCGCCATCGGCCC
>JAGTAM010000656.1 GCA_023422485.1 Pseudomonadota bacterium
ACCTCGACCGGTTCAAGCCGGTCAACGACAGCTTCGGCCACGCGGTGGGCGATGCCCTGCTGCGGGCGGTGGCCGAGCGGCTGCGGGGGCAGGTGCGCAGCCACGACGTGGTGGCCCGGCTCGGGGGCGACGAGTTCGCGGTGCTCTCCCGCGTCGAGGATGCGGCCGGGGCCGCGGCTCTGGCCGAGCGCCTGATCGAGACCGTCGCCGCGCCCTACACCCTCGACGGGATCACCGTCGAGATCGGGATGAGCGCCGGCATCGCCCTGGCCGAGGAGGGCGTCCCGCACGACATCGAGCGCCTCCTCAAGGAGGCCGACCTCGCCCTCTACGAGGCGAAGACCGAGGGACGCGGCACCGTCCGCCGGTTCGAGCCGCAGATGGACGAAACCCTGCGCGAGCGGCTCGGCCTCGAGCGCGAATTGCGCGAGGCACTCCAGCAGAACCGCTTCGAACTGCACTATCAGCCGCTCGTGGACCTGTCCGACAACCGCATCACCGGCATGGAGGCGCTGGTCCGCTGGCGCCATCCCGAGCGCGGGCTCGTGAGCCCCGCGGTGTTCATCCCGCTCGCCGAGGAGGCCGGCCTGATCGTGCCGATCGGCGAGTGGGTGCTGCACCAGGCCTGCCGGGATGCCGCAGCCTGGCCCGACGCGATCAGCGTGGCGGTCAACGTCTCGCCGCTGCAACTGCGCCACCGCGGCTTCGTCCAGAGCGTGCTCGCCGCGCTCGCGGCCAGCGGCCTCAAGGCGAGCCGGCTGGAACTGGAGATCACCGAGAGCGTGCTGCTCGACGACACCGAGGCGAACCTCGAAACGCTCCACACCCTGCGCAAGCTCGGCATGCGCATCTCGATGGACGATTTCGGCACCGGCTATTCCTCGATCAGCTACCTGCGCCGCTTCCCCTTCGACAAGATCAAGATCGACCGCTCCTTCGTGCGCGACTGCGCCGGACAGTCGGATGCCGGCGCGATCATCCGCGCCATCGTCAGCCTCGGGGCGAGCCTCGGCATCACGACGCTGGTCGAGGGGGTCGAGACCGAGCCGCAACTCGCCACCATCCGCGCGGAGGGGGCGCAGGAGGTGCAGGGTTACCTGTTCAGCCCGCCCCGGCCGGTCCACGAGATCGCCAGCCTGCTCGAGTCCGGCTCCGTGCCCGAGTGGCGGCCCGCGCGCACGCTGGCGGCCTGACACGCTCCCGGCGGAAATCTCTTCAAGAATGGCTTCGGTCGTTCCGTCCGCCCGGAAGATTCTCCGGGCGCGCGGGCGCGTCCGGCCCCGCCGGCGGCCGGAACAGAGGCTCCGCAGCCGCCGTTCCTTCCCGAGAGGGGGATGAAAGCGGGATCCCGCCGCTGCCCGGAACGCTTCGGCCCGGCAACCGTTTTCAGCGCCATCGACGGAACGAATCCGGTAGCTTGGCAATTCTCCAAGCCAGGACAGACTTTCAAGACACCGTCCAAGACGGACGTCAGGAGGATACCATGATCGGTTGGGCTGTAACCTTTCTCGTCGTCGCTCTGATCGCCGCTCTGCTCGGCTTCGGCGGCATCGCCGGCACCGCCATGGAGGCGGCCAAGATCGTGTTCTTCGTCGCGATCGCCCTGTTCCTGATCTCGGCGGTGATGGGCGCGGTGCGCGGTCGCTCGCCGCGGTTGTGACCGGCCTGAACCACGCGGTTCAATGAAATGGGCGGCCCTCGCGGGCCGCCTTTTCCTTTTGCGCGGACCCACGCTCTGATAAGGGGCGCGGATGACCGACAATCCAGACCCCTCCCCGGCCGTGCCCGCGGACCAAGCCGCCGCGCCCGAGGGCGAGCGCATCGCCAAGACCATCGCCCGCGCCGGCATCGCCTCCCGCCGCGACGCCGAGGCGATGATCGAGGCCGGCCGCGTCACCCTCAACGGCAAGATCCTGACCTCGCCGGCGATCAACGTCACCGAATCCGACCGCATCGCGATCGACGGCGAGCCCCTGCCCGTCCGCGAGCGCTCCCGGCTGTGGCTGCTGCATAAGCCGCGCGGTGTCGTGACCACCGCCCGCGATCCGGAAGGCCGCCAGACGGTGTTCGACGGGCTGCCCGACGACCTGCCGCGGGTCGTCGCCATCGGCCGGCTCGACATCAACACCGAGGGGCTGCTGCTCCTCACCAATGACGGCGGGCTGGCCAAGGTGATCGCCCATCCCGATACCGGCTGGCTGCGCCGTTACCGGGTGCGCGCCTTCGGCGACATCACCCAGGCCGATCTCGACCGGCTCAAGAAGGGCGTCACCGTCGACGGCATGGAATACGGCCCCGTCGAGGCCACCCTCGACCGGGTCCAGGGCGACAACCTCTGGCTCACCCTCGGCCTGCGCGAGGGCAAGAACCGCGAGGTCAAGCGCATCCTCGAACATCTCGGCCTCTCCGTGAACCGGCTGATCCGGCTCTCGTTCGGGCCGTTCCAGCTCGGCGATCTCGAAGTCGGTCTGGTCGAGGAGATCCGCACCAAGGTGCTGAAGGAGCAACTCGGAAAGAGCCTCGCCGAGCAGGCCGGCGTCGATTTCGAGAGCCCAGTGCGCGAGGCCATCGCCCCGTTCGGAAGCCCCAAGACGACGAAGGCCGCCTCACCCGCCGGGCGGGGCCGTCCGGGCGCCCGCGACGAGGGCCGTGAAC
>JAGTAM010000520.1 GCA_023422485.1 Pseudomonadota bacterium
TGGTAGCCGGTGTTCGACACCCAATCGAGATGGGAGAGGATGCCGTAGGGGAAGCCGTAGCCCCAGGCGCCCATCAGGAACGGGCGGATCACCACCAGCGAGACGTAGGCGAAGATCGCCACCGAGAAAGCGAACGGCACGTGGTAGCCGATGCCCAGCTTGCGGCAGATTTCGACCTCGCGCAGGGCCCAGGACGAGAACGCCCCGATCGCGCAGAAGGTGATGATCTGCCAGAGGCCCCCTTCCTTGAGCGGCGCCAGGGCCAGCCCGTATTTCAGGTCGGGCGGGGCGATATTGATCTGCCAGATGTTCCAGGTCGGGCCGATCGCTGCGCCGTAGAGGATCAGCGCGGTGCCGAGCACCGAGAAGAAGATCGTCGTGACCCCGAAGAAGCCGACGTAGAACGGGCCGACCCAGAAATCGAACAGGTCTCCGCCCAGCAGGGTGCCGCCGCGGACCCTGTATTTGCGCTCGAAGCTCAGCATCGCCATGGCGGAGATCCCCGAAAATGAGGATGGAGGGTGCCGGGGCAGGCGTGCCCGCCCGCGGCAGGACCGGATCGGGGCCGGTCAGCCCGGCATCGTCGGGAGGACGAGGCTGTGCGCGGCGGCGGCCTTGGCGGCCTTCGGGCCTTCCCGCCAGTTGAACCGGTCGGTGCTGAGCAGGATGAAGTGGATCAGCAGCGCCAGGACGAACAGGAAGGTGAAGAGCGCGACGAGGGTGCGCCTCGGATCGAACAGAAGCCAGATCTTGTGCATGGCGCGTCTCCTCAGCCGATCATCGTCACGAGGCCGTGGGCGGCGTTCGTCACGCCGTCGAGGAGGGCGTAGCCCTTCTCTCCGGGGAGCCAGGGCCGCCACAGCCAGACGAGGATGTGGGCGACCACAGCGATCGCCGTGAAGATGATGAAGCTCGTCAGGAAGATCGCGTGAAATTCCTTGGCTTCGGGTTCCGTCAGCCCGGACAGGCTGCTCGGTCTTTCAGTGATACCGTTCGCCATCGATCGAACCTCCGTTGGTTATGCCGCGCGTTGACAGGCGTGGCGGGTGTCGCCGTGACTCGATGACATCACGGCGCAGGGATCCCCCGTGTCACCGCACGGAAGTTCTGAGTCTCGTCAGCCCATGAAGGCGAAGGGGATGGCCGAGACGGCCATGGCCTTGGCCTCGCCGAACACCGAACGACGCACCGGCGGCAGGCCGCGCCGCGGCGTCTGCCCCGGCAGGACGCGCTGCACCATCGCCGCGGCGAGAAAGAACGGGTAGGTCGCGGCGAGGATGATCCGGAACTGGATCGCCTCGCTGTGCAGGCGCGACGCGGGCATCGATCGTTGCATGACGACTCCCATGGCAAGTCTCTCCGCAGGCTTTCCGGCGCCAAAGGGGGCCGGAGGGTGAAGGGAAGGGAGGAGCGCGCTCATGCGGCCGCTCCCGTGGTGAGATCGCTCTGCGCCCGCTCGACATGGGCAGTCGCCACACGCTCGGCGGCGGCCCGACGCGCAGCGCGCTCGGCGGCGTCGCGCAGGCGCTTGGCAGCGGAGATCCGAGTGAGGACGGGATGCCGCTCGACCAGCGCATCGAGCCGGGCGCGGGCCGCCTCGTCCCAGGGCAGTTCGCGGTGCGTCCGGGCGGGGGTGGCCTCCACCGCATCCATGTCGCGCGCGAGCGGCAGAATGTGGAAGAGCATGTCGAACAGGGCGTTGCAGACTTCCTGCACGAGGTAGGTCGCGCCGGCGTATCCCATGAACGGCGTGCCGGTGTGCCGCCGGATGATGGCGCCGGGGAAGGAGGCGGGCACGTAGGCTGCCCGCCCGCCGGCCTCGGCGAGATACATGCGCTCGTTGAAGGAGCCGAACAGCACGAGCGGCGGATTGTTCTTGATCGCCTCGCGCACCGCCGTGTTGTCGGGCTTAAGGCCGGCGCTGCGGGCAAAGGCGAAGTGGCAGGGCAAGCCCATCTCCTCTTCGAGGAAGTGGCGCACGCCGCGGGCATAGGTCTCGGTGGCGACGATGCCGAAGCTCGCGGTGCCGAAGAAGTCCTGCGTCACCGAGCGCCACAGATCCCAGACCGGCTTGATCGTGGTGTGGCGCTCGCGCTCGATGAAGGGTTCGGGATCGAGCCCCAGGATTTCGCCGAGCGAGCGCAGGAACTTGGTGGTCGAGAGCACGCCGATCGGCGCCTGGAGGTAGGGGCGCTCCAGGCTTTCGCAGAGCAGGCGGCCGAACTCGCGGTAGAGACAGATATTGGCATCGGCGTTGACGAGCTTGGGCACGTCGGCGAGATGCGCGCCGAGGGGGAAGGTGAGGTTCACCTCGGCGCCGATGCCCTCGACGAGGCGGCGGATCTCGGCGAGGTCCGAGGCCATGTTGAAGGTGCCGTAGGCCGGGCCGATGATGTTGACCCGCGGCTTCTCCCCGGCCTTGCGCTCGGGCCGGGCCGGGATGCCCTTCTTGGCGAAGCGCCGGGCGCCGTATTCCTGCCAGAGCCAGCTCATCGCCCGGTCGGCGGATTGCCACTGGTCCTCGTCGATGGTGCGCGGCAGGAAGCGCTGCAGCCCGGTCCCCTCCGGGGTGACGCCGCCGCCGATCATCTCGGCGATCGAGCCCGTCACCACGACGCTGGGCTGGCCGGGATCGAGCGTGGCGTGCGCTCGCTTCATCGCGCCTTCGGTGCCGTGGCGGCCGAGCTCCTCTTCGGCGAGGCCGGTGACGACGATCGGCAGCTCGTGCGGCGGCAGCGCGTCGGTGTAGTGCAGCACCGAGGTGACCGGCAGGTTCTCGCAGCCCACGGGGCCGTCGATGACGACCTGCAGGCCCTTGATCGCCGTGAAGACGTAGACTGCCCCCCAATAGCCGCCGGCTCGGTCG
>JAGTAM010000524.1 GCA_023422485.1 Pseudomonadota bacterium
AAGCCGGTCGGATCGGGGACCGGACTCGGCTTGGCGATTGCGTACAGCGTCGTTCAGGCGCATAGCGGCTCGCTGACCGTGGAGACGGCGCCGGGCGGCGGCGCGAGCTTCGTCATCGGCATTCCGAGGCAACCGGCACCGGTATGAGCAAAGGCACGATCCTGGCCGTCGATGACGAGCCGGACATCCTGATCGCTCTGGAGGATTTGTTCGAGGACGAGTACCGGGTGCTCACCTCGGCCAAGCCCGAGGAGGCGCTCGACATCCTGCGCGCCGACCCCGACATCGCCGTCGTGGTCTCCGATCAGCGCATGCCGGGCATGACCGGCGACGCCCTGCTGGCCGAAGCGCGCGGCTTCCACGAGGCGCAGGCCATCCTGCTCACCGGCTACGCCGACATCTCGGCGGTCATCGCGGCGCTCAACCGCGGCGGCATCATCGGTTACGTCGCCAAGCCCTGGGATCCGACGCTGCTGCGCGCCACGGTGCGCAACGCCTACGAGCGCCACCGCCTCGGCCGGGATCTGGCCACCGAGCGCGCCCTGCTGCGCGGCCTTCTCGACCACGCCGAGGAGGCGATCTCCTTCAAGGACGCGCGCGGACGCTTCGTGCGCCTCAACGCGCGCAAGGCCGGCCTCGTCGGCAGCACGGTCGAGGCCTGCCTGGGCCGCACCGAGATCGAGGTCGCCGACACCCCTGAGGCCCGCGAGGCGGAGGCCATGGACCGCCGCGCGATCGCGGCAGGAGAGGCGGGTGCGACGGTGATCGCCCGCGGCGCGCTCGGCGCCGAGCGCTGGTCGCACATCATCCGGGTACCGATCCGCGGCGGCGCCGGCGAGGTGACGCATCTCGCCACGATCGAGCGGGACGTGACCGAGCAGAAGAGCCTGGAGGCGCGCCTGCGCCAATCCGACAAGATGCAGGCGCTCGGCACGCTGGCCGGCGGCATCGCCCACGACTTCAACAACCTGCTCACCGCCATCCTCGGCAGCCTCGAACTGGTCGGCCCGAAGATCGCCGACCAGCCGCGGGTCAAGCGACTGGTGGACAACGCCACCGGCGCGGCGCAGCGCGGCTCGGCCTTGACCAAGCGGCTCCTGAGCTTCAGCCGCTCGAACGACGCCCATGCCCGCCCCGTGGATCCGAACGCGCTGATCGAGGGCATGAGCGCGCTGTTCGGCTCCAGCCTCGGCAGCCTCGTGCGGGTCGAGCGCGACCTCGAACCCGACATGCCCTTCGCGATGGTCGATCCCGACCAGCTCGAGCTGGCCGTGCTCAACCTCTGCATCAACGCCCGCGACGCGATGCCGGACGGCGGCACCGTCACCATCTCGACCCGCCGCGCCGAGATCCACGACGATCCCGACCTCAAGTCCGGCACCTACGCCGTCGTCACCGTCGCCGACGAGGGCACCGGCATCCCGCCGGAAATCCTGGAGCGGGTCTGCGAACCGTTCTTCACCACCAAGGCGGTGGGGCAGGGGACCGGCCTCGGCCTCGCCATGGTGTTCGGCCTCGCCCAGCAGGCCGGCGGGCGCCTGCGCATCACCAGCGAAGTCGGGCAGGGCACCCGGATTGAACTCGCCCTGCCGCGCGCCGATGGCACCGTCGAGGGCACGGAGTCGGAGGTCGCGCCCGTGGTGCCGACCGCCGTGAATCCGGCGCGCATCCTCGTGGTCGACGACGACCCGGAGGTTCGGCACGTCACCGCCTCCTTCCTCAACGATTTCGGTTACTCCGAGACGGAGGCGCCCGACGGCCGCAGCGCCCTAGCCCTGCTCGAACAGGGCCACAGCTTCGACCTCGTCGTGGCCGATCTCGCCATGCCCGGCATGACCGGCGTCGAACTCGCCACCGCGATCCGGCAGCGCTTCTCCGGCGTACCGGTGCTGCTGCTGACCGGCCATGCCGAGGCCGTGCAGATTCCGGAGGATCTGCCGGTGATGACGAAGCCCTTCGCCTCCGCCGAACTCGCCGCCCGCGTGTCGCAGCTCCTCGAAGCGACGGTCTGATCCAACATCGTCCTGATCGCGTCGCTCTCAGCTCCGTCATCCGGGGTCGCGCAGCGGAACCTGGATTTCGTGACGCGACGCGCAAGCAGGGCGTCCAGGCGCGTCATAGGTTCCGGGTTCGCTCGTGAGCGCCCCGGAATGACGGCGGTTGCGAGGGCGACCACCGACGAATCGGGCCCAAAGTGCCACCCTTGTCACGTCTGCAAAAGATCGCGCGCAAGGATTGCACTGCGCCGAGGGGCGAACGAAGATGATCGCGCGCAGCCGATCCGGCCTGCGCGAAAGAATCTTTCCGAACCGAAGGATCACCCAGATGGCCAGCGTCGACGTCGAGATGGTGAAGTGCGCCTGCCCGGATTGCGTCTGCGTCGTCTCGCTGTCCAAGGCTGTGACCCGCGACGACAAGGCGTTCTGCTGCGACGAGTGCGCCGAGGGTCATCCCGACCATGCCGGCTGCGACCACGCCGGCTGCACCTGCCACGGCTGATCGGGCTCGACATCGATCGGGTGCGACTCAGTTCGGCCCGGTCGGGTGCGGCTGCGTCGCCTTGGCGAGGAAGCGCATCAGCGCGTCGCGGTCCTCGGCGCTGTTGATCGTCTGTTCCGGCATGCGCGTACCCGGCGTGTAGCGCGCGGGCCCGACCTCGAACAGGCGGGCGACCGTCTGCGGGGTCCAGACGATATCCATGCCCCGGAGCGCCTCGGAGTAGCGATAGCCCGGAATGGCGGCGATGCGCCGGCCGAAGATCCCCGCCAGCGTCGGACCGGCGCGGGGCGGCTCGTCGGGCGTCAGGGTGTGGCAGGCCACGCAGGCGCGGAACACTTCAGCGCCGCGCTCGCCGTGGAAGGCCGCCAGCGCGTCCGCCGGCCGGGGCATGGCGAGCGGGCCGATCGGCTCGCCGTTGCTCGCGTTCCAGCGCCGCACGAGGCGGTCGCTGCCTCCGGTGACGAGTTCGCTTCCGTCCGGCCGCCACGCCACCGACCAGACTGGCAGGCCCGGGCCGACAAGGTTGTACAGGACCTTCCGGCCGGCCCTGTCGATCATCGCGACGGTTCCGCCGGCGCTGGCTGCGGCGATCCGGGTGCCGTCGGGGGAGGGCGCCAGCGCGATCACCGGCGCGGGCCCGAGTTCGACCTGTCCCCGCTCGCTTCCGTCGCGTCCGAGAAACCGCACCGTCGCATCCGCCCCTGCTGCAGCAATCTCGCCGTCGGCGGTGACGGCCAGCGCGCTGAGCGCACTCGGCAGCGTGACCGACGTGACGGGCTGGCCGTCCCCCGTCCAGATCCGCACGCTCGCATCGGCTCCGGCCGTGACGAGTCCGCCATCGGGCAGGAAGGCGACGGCATTGACGTTGCCCTTGTGCCCCTCGAGGACCCGCGCCGGCCCACCCGCGAGCGGCCAGATCCGCGCGGTGCCGTCCCAGGCGGCCGAGGCCAAAGCCCCGCCGTCTGGCGAGAGGGCGAGACCGGCGACCGGTCCGGCATGCCCTTCGAGAACACGCTCCGGCTCGGCCTGACCGAGCCGCCACAGGGCGATGCGGCCATCTTCCGAGCCGCTGGCGAACCGGCCATCGGGCAGGGCGGCCACCGCGTTCACCGCACCGTCGTGGAAGCGCAGGACGCTCAGGGCCGCACCGGTGTCGAGCCCCCAGACGATCGCCGCCTGATCGAAGCCACCCGAGACCGCGAGCCGCCCGTCGCCGGTGATCGCGAGCGCCCGCACCGGCCCGCCGTGACCGCGCATCTGCGCCGCCGCCGGCAGCGCGAGCAGCAGGGCAGCGATCACTCCGACAAACTGCGTCACCCGCATCGTCACCCCACCTCGCTTCGGCACGGCGGACCATAGGCGAGAGGCGGGGGCCGTGTCCGCCCGCGCGGGTGAGAGTTTCTGTCTCATGCGGCGGGCGGGAGGCGCACCGAACGAAGAGCACCGAGCCTTGATCCGCGACCGGCGATGGCGCATCGCTCACGGCGATGAGACAGGACGGCGCCCCGCAGGTCATCCCCGCTCCGCGCACCGCAGATTCGCGCGCTGCACGGTCCGCGCGTGTGGACGGCTGAGCCATGCGCACGACCTCCGCCGCCCTGATGCCGCTGGCCGAAGCTCTTGCCGGGCTGAGTCGCCTCGCCGGTCCGGTCGCGCCGCGAACCGTCGCGCTGGGCGAGGCGCATGGAGGCATCGCCGCCATGGCGGTGCACGCTCCCCGAGCCGTTCCGCCTCAACGCACTGCCCTGCGCGACGGCTTCGCGGTGGAGGCTGCAGCGATCGGCGGCGCCTCGCCCTACGCGCCGGTGATGCTGCCGCGCGCGCCCGTCTGCGTCGAGGCCGGTGACGCCATGCCCGACGGCACCGATGCCGTGCTGCCCGCCGAAGGTCTGGAGGGCCGCGACGCCGTCTGCGAGATCGGCGGAGGCGAAGGCACCCGCGCGCCGGGCGACGACTTATCCGAAGGCGATATCCTCATCGCGGCGGGGGAGCGGATCGCGCCGCATCATTGCCTCGCGCTCGCCGCCGCGGAGGTTCGCGACGTCGCGATCCGCGTTCCTCGGATCCGCCTGATCGCGACGGGCGTGCCCGAGCCGGATGCGCTGTCGCCGGTGCTCGCCGCCCTGATCGGAGCTTCGGGCGCCACCGCCGAGACGGTCGCTGTGCCGGACGACCCGGCGGCGATCGCAAGTTCCATCGCCGCCGAGGGGGCCGACGCGATCTTCATCCTCGGCGGCACCGGCTTCGGCCGCAGCGACCGTAGCGCGGATGCGCTGGCGGGAGCAGGCCGCGTGCTCGGCCACGGTCTTGCCCTGCGACCCGGCGAGACGGCGGGGTTCGGCGAGGCGGGGGGACGGCCGGTGCTGCTCCTGCCCGGACGGCCCGATGCAGCACTTGCCGCCTTTCTGGCGCTCGGCCGGCCGATGATCGCCGCCTTGGCCGGAGCCGCCTTGGCCGGAGCCGCCTTGGCCGGAGCCGCCGAGCGGACGCCGCGAACCGGCACGCTTCGACGCAAGATCACATCCACCGTCGGCCTTTCTGAGATCGTCTTCATCCGCTGCTACGGATCGGAGATCGAACCGCTCGGCGGGGCCGATCTACCCTTGCGGCGGTTGATCGAGGCGGACGGCGCCGTGCTGGTGCCGCCGGAGCGGGAGGGCTATCCCGCGGGCAGCGAGGTCGAGGTGGTGCCGCTGTGAGCACGGAGCGCGAGATGGAGTTCGCCCGGCGCCTCGCCGCGGCGGCAAGGCAGGAGCAGTTCCTCACGGTGATGAGCCGGGAGGAGGCGCTGGCCGCTTTCCGTGCCGGAGTTCCCCACGCGACGCTTCCGCCTGAAACCGCGCCCTTGGCAGAGAGCGTCGGCCGGGTGCTCGCGCGGGATGTGGCCTCGCCCATCGACGTCCCCCCCTTCGACCGTGCCCTGGTCGACGGCTTCGCCCTGCGCGCCGCCGATACCGAGGGCGCCAACGCCGCACGGCCGCGCCGCCTCTTGCTCAATCGCGAGATCCTGGCCTGCGGCATCGCCCCGGCGCTCCCGGTCGCCGCCGGCACCGCCACGCCGATCGCCACCGGCGGGGTGATCCCGCGCGGCGCGGATGCGGTGGTGATGGTCGAGCAGACCGAGTTCTTCGAGGACGCCCTCGCCATCGACGTGACGAATCCGGTCCGGCCGGGCCAGTTCGTCGGCTATGCCGGCGCCGACATGGCCTTCGGCGAGACCGTCCTGCGCAAGGGGACGGTGGTGACCGCTCGCGAGATCGGGATGCTCGCCGCCTGCGGGCTTTCCGAGATCGCGGTCGTGCGCCGGCCGCGCGTGGCCGTGCTCTCGACGGGGGACGAACTCGTCGCGCCGGGCGAGGCGCTGCGGCCGGGCGCGATCTACGATTCGAACGGCGCCATCGTCGCGGCCTCGGTGGCCGAGAACGGCGGCGAGGCGGTGCCGCTCGGCATCGTGCGCGACGACGAGGCCGCCCTCGAACGGGCTTTGCGCGAAGCCCTGACGCGAGCCGATCTCGTCGTGCTGTCGGGGGGCACCTCCAAGGGGGCGGGCGACGTCTCCCACCGCATCCTGTCGCGGCTGGGCAAGCCCGGCATCCTCGTTCACGGCGTGGCGCTGAAACCCGGCAAGCCGCTCTGCCTCGCGGTCGCCGAGGGCAAGGCGGTGGTGGTGCTGCCGGGCTTCCCGACCTCGGCGATGTTCACCTTCCATGAATTCGTGGTGCCGCTGGTGCGCGCGCTCGCAGGGCTTCCGCCGCGGGAGGAGGAAGCCGTCCCGGCGCGCCTGCCGCAGCGGCTCGCCTCCGAACTCGGCCGCACGGAATTCGTCATGGCCTCCCTCGCGCGGGGGCAGGACGGCCCGGTGGCCCTGCCACTGCCGAAGGGCTCGGGCTCGGTCACCGCCTTTTCCCAGGCCGACGGCTTCTTCGCCGTTCCCGCCGCGCGCTCGGGGATGGAGGCCGGCGAGACGGTTTCCGTCGTGCGCCTCGGCGCCGGGGTACGGCCGCCGGACCTCACCATCATCGGCAGCCACTGCATCGGCCTCGACCGCATGGTCGGGCTCTTGGCCGAGCGGGGCTTTCGCGCCCGCACGGTCTGGGTCGGATCGGCCGGGGGACTTGCGGCCCTGCGCCGGGGCGAGTGCGACCTCGCCGCCATGCACCTGCTCGACCCCGAGACCGGCCGCTACAACGCGCCCTTCCTCGAACCCGGCATGGTGCTGGCCCCCGGCTGGCGCCGCCTGCAGGGCGTGGTTTTTCGCGAAGGCGATGCCCGCTTCGAGGGCCGCAGCGCGGCGGACGCGGTCAGCGCGGCCCTTGCCGATCCGGATTCGGTGATGGTCAACCGCAATGCCGGCTCCGGCACGCGCCTCCTCGTGGACGGGCTGATCGGCGCCGCCCGGCCGCCGGGCTTCTGGAACCAGCCGCGCTCGCACAATGCCGTCGCGGCAGCCGTTGCGCAGGGCCGGGCCGATTGGGGCGTGGCGATCGCGAGCGTCGCGCGTGCCTACGGCCTCGGCTTCCTGCCCCTGGCGCAGGAACATTACGACTTCGCCTACCGCGAGGCAGAGCGCGAGAAGCCCGCGCTCGCCGCCTTCCTGGCGCTGCTCGGTACCGATCCGGCCGAGGCGGCCCTGACCGAACTCGGCTTCGAACCCGGCGGAGGCGACTCGTGAACGGTCTGCGCGTCATCGGTCTCGCCGGATGGAGCGGGGCGGGCAAGACGACCTTGCTCGCCCGCCTCAT
>JAGTAM010000675.1 GCA_023422485.1 Pseudomonadota bacterium
TGATGCATATCGACACCACCTGGAAGTTCCGCGAGATGATCGCCTTCCGCGATCGGCGCGCCCAGGAACTCGGGCTCGAACTGATCGTGCACACGAACCAGGACGGGCTCGCCAAGGGCATCGGCCCAGTCAGCCACGGCTCCGAGGTGCATACCGACGTGATGAAGACGCAGGCCCTGCGGCAGGCGCTCGACAAGTACAAGTACGACGTGGCTTTCGGCGGCGCCCGCCGCGACGAGGAGGCGAGCCGGGCCAAGGAGCGCATCGTCAGCTTGCGCAACGCACAGCACCGCTGGGACCCGAAGCGCCAGCGTGCCGAGCCGTGGCACCTCTACAATTTCAAGAAGCGGCGCGGCGAGTCCTTCCGCGTGTTCCCGCTCTCGAACTGGACCGAACTCGATATCTGGCTCTACATCGAGCAGGAAAACATTCCGATCGTTCCGCTCTATTTCGCCGCCGAGCGTCCGGTGGTGGAGCGCGACGGCCAGCTCATCATGGTCGATGACGACCGCTTTCCGCTGGAGCCGGGCGAGACCCCGCAACAGCGTCAGGTCCGGTTCCGCACGCTCGGCTGCTACCCGCTGACCGGCGCGGTCGAGAGCCCGGCCGCGACCCTGCCGGAGATCATCGGCGAGACGCTGGCCGCCCGCACCTCGGAACGCCAGGGCCGGGTCATCGACAAGGACGGCGCCGGCGCCATGGAGCGCAAGAAGCAGGAGGGCTACTTCTGATGACGATCCATCAGTCTCCGGAAGCGTTCGGCTACGACGCCTTCCTGCGCAAGCATCAGTCGAAGGAAGTGCTGCGCTTCATCACCTGCGGCTCGGTGGATGACGGCAAGTCGACCCTGATCGGCCGGCTCCTGCACGACACCAAGCAGATCTTCGACGATCAGGTGACGGCGCTGCAGCGCGATTCGCGCAAGCACGGCACGCAGGGCGGCGAGGTCGATCTCGCGCTGCTGGTGGACGGCCTCCAGGCCGAGCGCGAGCAGGGCATCACCATCGACGTCGCCTACCGCTTCTTCTCGACCGACCGGCGCTCGTTCATCGTCGCCGACACGCCCGGCCACGAGCAGTACACCCGCAACATGGCCACCGGCGCCTCCACCGCCGACGTCGCCGTGATCCTGGTCGATGCCCGCCACGGCCTGACCCGCCAGACCCGGCGCCACGCGCTGCTGGTCTCGCTGCTCGGCATCCACCGGGTGGCGCTCGCCATCAACAAGATGGATCTGGTCGGCTGGTCGCAGGACAAGTTCGAGGCGATCCTCTCCGGTTTCCAGGCCTTCGCCGCGCCGCTGAACTTTTCCGAGGTGCGAGCGATCCCGCTCTCGGCCAAGAACGGCGACAACGTCGTCCTGCCGGGCACCGCTGCGACTTGGTACGACGGCGTTCCGCTGCTGCGCTACCTCGAAGAGGTGCCGGTGAAGTCGGAAGAAGGCGCCGCCGCCTTCCGCATGCCGGTGCAGTGGGTGAACCGCCCGAACTCGGATTTCCGCGGGTTTTCCGGCCTGATCGCCTCGGGCTCGGTGGCGCCGGGCGATGCCGTCACCGTCGCGCCGTCGGGAAAGACCTCGACGATCGCCCGCATCTTCACCGCCGACGGCGATCTGGAGCGGGCGGGCGAGGGCCAGTCGGTCACGCTGGTGCTGGCCGACGAGGTCGACGCCTCGCGCGGCGCGGTGATCGCCACCTCGGACGCGCCCCTGACGCTCACCGACAGCCTCGACGTGCGCCTGTTCTGGGCCGCCGAGTCCGATCTCGTTCCCGGCGCCAACCTGTGGGCGAAGGTCGGCACGCAGACGGTCAACGCCGTGGTGAAGGCGGTGCATCGCCGGATCGATCCGGAGACCGGACAGGCGGGCCCGGCGGACAAGCTCGCGGTCAACGATATCGGCGACGTGACCCTGACCCTCGACCGGCAGATCGCCGTCGATCCCTATGTCGAGAACCGCGACACCGGCAGCCTGATCCTGATCGACCGCGAGACGACGGACACGGCCGCGCTCGGCCTCGTCCAGACGGTCGTGGCTTCGGCGAAGGCGGCCTCACCGGCCGCAAACCCGACGGCGTCGCAGGAACCCGCCCGCAGCGGCGGTCTCCTCGCCGGTCTCAAGCGGTTGTTCGGCGGCTGAATGAAATCCCCTTCCCTCTCCCCGCTGCGGGAGAGGGTGGCCCCCGAAGGCGGTCGGGTGAAGGGCCAGCTCAGGTTTTTCCGGAGATAACGCTCCTCTCCCCCGCCCAAGTCAGGCTCGCCCGACTTGGGCGAGTCCTCGCGGATCTCGGGCAAGCCCGACGTCTGTTGGGGAACGGTTTGGCGTTGGCGCGCCGCCCCGCTAGTAAAACGCGATGACCTCCGCCCCCGATCCGGCCGCCGACGTATACGAGGGCCGGGACGGCTGGCTGTTCCTGATTCGCGGCAACAACCAGGTGCTGCAGCAATACGGCCGGCCGGGCGTCGCGCGGGGGACGCTGTGGCGCTGGCGGCAGATCATCGAGACCCGCGTGCGGCGCTGCGCCGGCCTCGGCGCGACCTATCTCCACGCGCTCGCCCCGGAAAAGCTCACCGTCTATCCGGAATGGGCCGAGGGGCTCGCCTTCGACCCCGCCCGCGCTCCGTCGCTCCGGCTCGCCCGCTGGCTCACCGCCTCGCCGGGCGCCCGCGCCTGGGTCGATCTCACCGGAGCCTTCCGGGCGGCGAAGGATGGCCCGCCGCTCTATCTGCGTACCGACACCCACTGGACCTTCGACGGCTGCGCGCTGGCCTACCGGACGATCCTGTCGCGGATGGGCGTGCCGCCGCGCGAGGACATCGAGGCCCGGCGCGAGCGCACCGCCCTCCCCTTCTCGGGCGATCTCGGCCGCAAGTTCGTGCCCCACCGCACGGAGTTTGCGGAGAGTAGCGTGTTCGCGGGCGCGGCTCGGCGCATCCACGCCAACGATCTCCTGCAGGAGATGGAGGCGCTCGGCCGCGGGGGCGACGCTCATCTCGGCACCCACGCGGTGTTCCGCAACGACGACCCGACGGCCGATCCGCGCCGGCTCGTGATCTTCGGCGATTCCTACGCGCAGCACACCGCCCACAGCCCGATCGCGACGCTGACGGCACTCTTCGCCGACACGTTCCGAGAGGTGCATTTCCTGTGGTCGACGGGGATCGACTGGCGCTACCTCGAACAGGTGCGGCCCGATTTCGTGCTGGGCGAGATGGCCGAGCGATTTGTGATCGACGTCCCGCCCGCGAACATCCGCATCGAGCGGCTCGCGGAACTCGCCCGCGAGCGGAAACTCATGGGTGAGATCACGGGAGCGGATTGGCCGTCACCCGCGCCGCTTCCGCCTGACGCGCCCGCATCCGCGCCTGAAGCCGCTGGCGCCGCGCCGCGATGACGGTTCCGTTGATCTCGCCGCCGAACAGGAACATCGCCGCGAGCCAGTAGAGGAACACGAGGAAGATCATCGCGGTGGCCAGACCTCCGTAGGTCGAGGCGTAGGCGTTCGAGAACCGGTCGAGATAGTAGCCGAAGCCGAGGCCGGCGAGGAACCACAGGCCGAGCGTCACGGCGATGCCAGGCATCACCGACAGCACCGGCCGGCGCCCGGCGGCCACGAATTTGTGAGCGATCACCAGCACCAGCGCGATCAGGAACGCCGTGACGCCGATGCGGCCGATGGCGACCGTGAGCCCCAGCGGTTCGAGCCCCGGCGCCACGAAGACGAGCTGGCGCCAGATCAGCGGCCCGAGCACCACGAGGAGCGCGAAGGCCAGCATGGCGAAGGCGCCGCAGACGACGTAGCCGATCGATTCGAGCCGGGTGAGCCACCACGGCCGCATCTCGCGGATGCCGTAGGCGCGATTGAGTCCGACCCTGAGCGACTCGACGCCGGAGGACGAGAAGTAGAGCGCCAGCAGCGCGCCGAGCGTCAGAACCCCGCCGCGCTGCTCGGTGAGCAGCCGATGCACCTCGCCGACGATGGGCTTGGCCACCTCGCGCGGCACCGCGTCGAAGATGAGCGTGCCGGCCTCGTCGGCCAGCGACTTGGTGCCGATCAGGCCTGCGAGCGCCGCGAGCAAAATCAGGAACGGGAACAGCGAGGTCAGCATCGACAGCGCGATGTGGCTCGCGATCGCCCAGCCGTCATGGGCGACGAAGCGCTGCGCGGCCAGCCCCGTCACGTCGAGGATCTTTTTGAGGCGGCTCAAGGGGCTGGACCGGCGTCTTCTGGCTGAGTCGAGTCGGGCCGCTCCATACGGGCCATCGGAAGCGGCGCGTCAATCTCGGCCGATCTCGCTCGGCGATCCCACTCAGGCAGCCTCGGGTGCGGGCCGAGCATGGCCGCCCTCAGGTTTTCCCGATTGCCATCCGGTCCCCCGCGTGCTGCCTGCCGGGCGCCATGTCGAGCGTTCTCTCCGGCCTGATCCCGGCCGCCTTCGTGCTGATCTGGGCGAGCGGCTTCGTCGCCGCGCGCTACGTGGCGCCTTATGCCGAGCCGCTGGCCTTCGTCGCCCTGCGGCTGGCCCTGGTCGCGCTCGTTCTGGCGGGAATCGCGCTGGCCTTGCGCGCCCGCTGGCCGCGAACGCCCTCAGGCTGGCGCGACGGCATGGTCGCGGGCGTGCTGATGCAGGGCATCTACGTGGCCGGAGTGTTCTGGTCGGTGCATCGCGGCCTGCCCGCCGGCATTGCGGCGCTGGTGGGCAGCCTTCAGCCGCTCCTGACGGCGGCCGTGTCGCAGCCGCTGCTGGGCGAACGGGTCGAGCCGCGGCGCTGGGCCGGCATCGGCCTCGGCTTTCTCGGGGCGGGGCTGGTGCTCGCGCCGAAGCTCGGAGCGGTCGATGCCGCCGGCATTCCGCCGCTCGCGCTCGCGGTCTCGTTGACCGCCATGGTGGCGATGACGGCCGGCACACTGTGGCAGAAGCGCAAGGGCGCCGGCGGTGATCTCGTCACCAATGCCTGCCTGCAATTCATCGGCGGCACCGCCTTCGCCGTCCCACTCGCTCTCGCCGCCGGCGAGACCCATCTGAGCCCGAGCCTGCCGCTCGGCCTCGGCATGGCGTGGTCGGTCCTCGTCAACTCGGTCGGCGGCATCCTGCTTCTGCTGGCGCTGATCCGGCGCGGCGCGGTGGCCGGCGTCGCCTCGCTGCTCTTCCTCGTGCCGCCGGTCTCGGCGGTGATCGCCTACCTCTTGTTCGGCGAGACGCTGACCCCGGTGCAGATCGCCGGCATGGTGGTGGCGGCGGCCGGAGTCGGCTTGGCGAGCAGACCTCAGACGCGCGCAACACGGTGAACTGTATGATGAATTCAGCCTAAAGACGGGGGATGCGGCGATGAGAAACCACTATTGTGCCGGCGATCCGACCTATAAAGGAAGCATCGAACCGCTTTCATAGAAGAGAGTCCCACATGGCCGCATCCCCCGCTGTCCAGCCCGCCAACGACCCGACCGATTTCGTCGCCCTGGCCAAGGACGCCGCCGCGGGCGCAAAGGCCCTCGTCGCCGAGGCGACCGCCCGCGTGAAGGCGCGCGTCACGGGCCCCGAGGGCAAGCTCGATGCGGGCGCGCTGGAGCGCGAGCAGCACGCCGTCCACGGCCTGTCCTGGCTCGCCACCTACGGCGAGGCGGTGCGCGAA
>JAGTAM010000026.1 GCA_023422485.1 Pseudomonadota bacterium
CCGTCCGAGATCGCGAACAGGGCTGAGAAGATCAGGAAGCCGGCGGCCACGGGAAACACGCCCGCGGCCCCCGGCGCATCGGCATCGAGGAACAGGCCGATCAGCGTGCGGGGCGCGAGAAGCTGCACCAAAGCGCAGGCCACCATGAAGCCGAAGCCGAGCCAGAGCGCGACGGCGCCCGCCCGACGCAGGGCGGCCCGATCGGCGGCGCCGTAGGCACGGCCGACCCGCACGGTGGCCGCCTGCCCGATGCCGTTGGGCACCATGAAACAGGTCGCGGCGATCTGGAGCGTGATCGCGTGCGCGGCGAGCGGCACGGTCCCGAAGGTGCCCATCGCCACCGTGGCCGCCTCGAACAGGCCGGCCTCCGCGATCCCCGCCACGCCCATCGGCAGGCCGACCCGCACCACGCGGGCGAGGGGCTCGGGGTCGAGCCGCCAGAGATCGGCGAACATCCGGTGGCGGTGGAGGCTCCGGTCGAGCCGGATCACCAACACCAGGGCGGAGAGTGCCAGGAACTCGGTGAGCACGGTGCCGAGCGCCACGCCGACGATGCCGAGATCCGGTGGCCCGAAGGCGAAGAACGCGCCGAGCGCGAGATTGAGCGGCAGAGCGACGAGACTCACCGCGAGCGACGGTCCCGGCCGCTGCAGCGCGGCGAGCGCCCCCTTCAGCACCATGAAGGCGAGTGCCGGGACCATCCACCATTGCAGCACCCGCATGTAGGTGCCGGCATCGCGCGCGACCGCGGGCTCCTGCCGCAGCAGCAGCAGGAGATCCTCCGTGAACCACAGCACCGGCATCAGCGTCAGCGTGACGAGGAAGCCGACCCACAGCCCCGCCCGAACCGTGCGCCGCACCGCGCCGGACGCCGCCGCACCCGCTTCCCGGCCGACCGCTTCCGCGACCAGCGGGGCCACGGACGAGGTGAGGCCGATGCCGCCGATGAACAGCAAGAGGTAGAGGCTGGTGGCGAGCGCGCCCGCCGCGATCGGCTCGGCGCCGCGCCGGCCGAGCAGCACCGCGTTCGAGCCCACCAGCCCGTGCTGGGCGAGGTTGATGAGGACGAGCGGCGCCGAGAGCTTCAGCGTCGCACGCAGCTCATCCCTCCAAGGCGAGGCCGGCGGCCGATCGAGACCGGTCGCCGCGAGGCTCGGTGTGGACGTCACGAGACTCATCTCGGCTGCTCAGGAGGCCGGAGCCGGCGCCCGGTCCCCCAGGAAACCGCCGGACTGGCGCCGCCACAGGTCGGCATAGAGGCCGCCCCGGCGGATCAACTCGGCATGGGTGCCCTCCTCCACGATCCGCCCGTGATCGATCACGATCAGACGGTCGAGGGCGGCGATGGTCGAGAGCCGGTGGGCGATGGCGAGCACGGTCTTGTCGCCCATCAGCGTGTCGAGCGCCTCCTGGATCGCCGCCTCGACCTGGCTGTCCAGCGCGCTCGTCGCCTCGTCGAGGATCAGGATCGGCGCGTCCTTGAGGATGACGCGGGCGATGGCGATGCGCTGACGCTGCCCGCCCGACAGCTTCACCCCGCGCTCGCCGACATGGGCATCGTAGCCGCGCCGGCCCTTGTGATCGACGAGGTCGAGGATGAAGTCGTGGGCATGCGCCAGTCGCGCCGCCTGCTTGATCTCGGCGTCGGTGGCGTCGGGCCTACCGTAGGCGATGTTGTCGCGGATCGAGCGGTGCAACAGCGAAGTGTCCTGGCTCACCATAGCGATGGCCTCGCGCAGGGAATCCTGCGTCACGCCGGCAATGTCCTGCCCGTCGATCAGGATGCGCCCGCCCTCGACGTCGTGCAGACGCAGGAGCAGCGCGGTGATCGTGCTCTTGCCGGCACCGCTGACACCGACCAGGCCGACCTTTTCGCCGGGGCGGATATGGAAGGACAGGCCCTCGATGATGCTGGCATCCCCCCGCCCGTAGTGGAAATCCACGTTCTCGAAGCGGACGTCGCCGCCGGTGACGTGGAGCGTCTTGGCCCCCGGCGCATCGGTCAGGCCGTGCGGCCGAGCAATGGTCTGCATGCTCTCCTGGATCACGCCGACATTCTCGAACACCCCGCGCACGGTCTGCATCACCCAGCCCGACATCGCCATCAGCCGCAGGATCAACGCGAGGCCGGCGGACGCCTCGCCGGTCGTCATCGCGCCACGCTGCCACAGGGCGAAGCAGACGGCGGCGGTGGCGAACAGGAGCAGGCTGTTGAGAGCCGCGAGCAGGCTCGTCGTCAGCGTGGTGAGCCGGAACTGGTGCAGATACGCCTTCGTATGGGTATCGACCGCGTCGCGCACGGCGGCGCGCTCCTCGCGGTCGCGGGCGAACAGCTTCACGGTCATGATGTTGGTGTAGCTGTCGACCACCCGGCCGATCAGGGTCGAGCGGGTCTCGGCAGTCAGGTGCGAGCGCTTGCGGGCGCGCGGCACGAACCACGCCGTCAGGGCCGCGTAGGCCGCGACCCAGGCCACGACGGGGAGTGCCAGCCACGCCGAGATCGAGGAGAACAGCCCGATCGCGGTAACGGCGTAGATCGCCACGTAGAGCAGGGTGTCGATGAACACGACGGCGAGTTCGCGCACCGCCGGCCCGACCTGCACGGTGCGGTTGGCGAGCCGCCCGGCGAAATCCGCCTGGAAATACGAGAGCGAGTGGCCGAGCGTGTAGAGATGGGTCCGCCAACGGATCTGATTGGTCGATTGCGGCACGATGAGCTGGTTCGAGGCCAGCTCATGCAGGAAGGCCGCCAGCGGGCGCACCACGAGCAGCAGCAACGCAGCGAGCGTCAGCGGCACGGCGTTGTCCGAGAGCACGGTCGTGCGGTCGGCCGCGTTCATCAGGTCGATGAACCAGCGCAGCAGGAGGTAGAGCGAGGCCTCGATGCCGCCCGCCACCACCGCGATGACGAACAGCACCACGAGCGCGGCGCGGATCGGCCGCAGGTAGAAGCCGGCGAAGCCCAGCACGGTCTTCGGTGGCATGCGCCGGTCGTCGAAGGGCGCGAACGGATCGATGCGGCGCTCGAGCCAATCGAGGAACATGATGCGGAGGGACCGAGTGAGAAATGAGAGGCTCAGGTAAGCCTCCTTGACGCCGGGCCAACCCCGCGCTCATCAACCCTGCCCCGATGCCGCAGGCAGGTCCCTGCCCGCCTCCCCGCTTTGCCGATGCTTCACCTCGCCCTCTACCAGCCCGACATCCCGCAGAACACCGGCACCATCCTGCGCATGGCCGCCTGCCTCGGGGTCGCGGTGGAGATCATCGAGCCGGCCGGCTTCGACGTGTCCGACCGGAACCTGCGCCGCTCGGGGATGGACTATCTCGACCACGTGGCGCTCACCCGTCACCACTCCTGGAACGCGTTCGAGGCGTGGCGCGAGGCGGCCGGCCTCCGCCTCGTGCTCGCGACCACTGCCGGTTCGGTGCCCTACACGCAGCATGCCTTCCGCGACGGCGACTGCGTGCTGGTGGGGCGGGAATCGGCCGGGGTCCCTGAGGCGGTGCACGCGGCGGCCGAAGCCCGGGTGGTGGTGCCGATCCGGCCGGGCCTGCGCTCGCTCAACGTCGCGGTCTGCGCCGCGATGATCCTGGGTGAGGCAATCCGGCAGGTGGGGTAGCTCGGTCGATCGCCGCTGTGCCAGGCTCGACGGATCAGCCTTCGCGCGCCCACCGTGACCGGCCGCCGCCTCAGTTCGAATGCACGGCTCGCTCGGGCTCCTGCGCCGGCACCCGCTTCTGACGATGCGCGGCGTCGGAGGACGGCACGGACAGCGCCGCTTGCTTCAGGGTGACCTTGACGTCGACCGTGAACAGGACGGCATCGGTCGTATCGCTCGCCGTGAGCTGCCACGTGTCACCGAAGCCGACGGACGAGGCCGCCTCTCTCAAGAGTTCTCCTGCATAGCGGATGGCGGCACGACGCGCTGCGTCGAGATCCGCAAGATCCGTCCCCTCTTCATCCCATAATTCCAGATCGTCATTGGTGTTGAAGAAGAACCTAGGCATCTCTGGCTCCTGAGAGAGCGTCACCCGAGTGTGCAATCGGAACGCCTACGGCCAGCCGGATCGCCGAACCTGCGCGCCCGGATACCGTTTCAATTGAATTCACTATTCGATCGTCACTATTCGTGTCAATCGGTTAAAAACGCGTAAGATTGCTGTATTCGCGAAAATAATACTGTTTCGCATTTCCGCTATCGCGGCACTCCACTCAGCGTAGCATGTCCCGTCGCGTTTCCCTCGGCGTGCAGCCGAAGCGGCGCCGATAGCGTTGCGCGAAGTCGCTCATGTGCGCGAAGCCCCATCGGCGGCTCAGTTCCGCGATGGACACATCCCGCTGCGCCTCGCTGCAGAGATCGCGGTGAACCTGCTGCAGCCGACGCTCGATGATGAATTCGACCGGCGTCACGCCCAACTCCCGCTTGAACGAGATCTGCAACATCCGGACACTGACACCTACCTCGGCCGCGACATCTGCCAATCGGAACGGCGTCGCCAGATGAGCCCCGATGTATTCGACCGCGCGGCGAACGTGAGAAGCAGAGAGACTTCCGGTCGAGGGCAGGTCGGCAACCGGCGCCCGGGGCCACGCGCTCAGCAATTGGTAGGAGACGACCTCCTCCAGCAGGGGAAAGAACAGGTCGTCCACCGTACGCACATCGCGCAGCCGGATCTGCATCTGCTCCAGCGACAGCAAGAGCGCACGCATCCCCAAGCCGTCGATCGAGGTGAGCGGCTCCAGGGCGGGAAGCGGGCGATCCACTTTTCCCTCCAGAGCGTGGTAGCTCGCCAGGAGCGATGCGCGCGCGATGGTGCTGCTGATGGCCGAAAAGCCCGACGAGGCCTCGCCGCTTCGCATATCCTCCAGTGCGCTGAACGTTGCGTAGCCCTGGGTGACGACCTGCTCCCCGCGCACGTTTCGGCGGATCATCCGGCCGCCGGTGACGAAGCGGATGGTGAACAGATCGGCTTCGAGCGTGGGAACGGTCAGGAAGCCCGTGGCGGACTGCGTGAGCCAAAGGCTCATGGTCGGGCTCTGCCCGCCCTCCACCCGCACCTGAGGGATTGTGCGGGCGAGCGGATAGATGTTCACGGCGAGACCGCCGTTGTCGTTCAGGCGCTCGAACTCGCGCACGGATTGCAGTTGGTGCGCGAAGAACCGTTGTGGCCGCCAGACCGATTGAACGTCTCGGGTCCCGTGCGGACGGCTGTTGCTATCAGGCATCTGAACAGATCGCGGATACGGATGATGGCTTCAGTGCCATCCATGGACACACAGGATGAGATGCAGCCGAAAGGCCGCCGAGCGGACATGTCGAGTGAATAACAGATTTGCCGGGGCGGCCTAAGACATCGATTAGGAATTTTGACAGAACAGCATTGATGTCAGCGCGATCGTTCATCGACCATCCTTAATGTGATGTCGACAACCGTAATGCTATCACCCGGCGATCACGTGAAGCTTAGGTTTCGTTTGCGGGCCGGCGGGCGCAAGCCGGTGACAAGAGGATTGTGCGAACCCACACCTCATCCGAGTGAACGCAGCGGATCGTCACATCCGAGGCGTGCATTGCCGTTGAAAACACCGTTTTGGTGTTTTACGTTCGATCCGTGACGCGCTCAGGAATCCTTCCCTCTCGTCTGACTTACCGGCTCCTGCCCGAGCCAGCCGATCTCGATGCGGTCCGGTTCCTGCTCGCCGCCTATCGGCGGATGCTCGTCATCCTCGAAGAGATCCGCCGGGAGCACGGCCTGCGGGCCAACGTCGTCGCCCTGATCGAGCACGGCTACCAGCGCGCGCGTGACGAGACCGGGCTACCGGCCCGCCTCGTCACGCTCGGCATCCGCGATTTCGCCCAACGCGCCGCCGGGTTCGATCCCGAGGGCGTCACGTCGATGCCGCTCGACGACAAGCTGTTCAGCGTGAAGGGCGCCTCCGAGATCGCGCTCACCACGCTCTGCGGGCGTCGCACCATGCCCTACCGCGTCGAGGGCTATGACGGCCCCTGGCGCGACCTCTCCAGCGCCCGCCTCACGGTCGCGGGCGACACGCTCACCATCCAGGTGGGCGTCTCCGTCACCGCCCCGAATGAGGAGACCCGCATGCCCGAGAATATCCTGACCCGCGTCGGACGGATCATCGGCGGCCTGTCGAACGCCGCCATCGACGCGGTCGAGGACCGCAATCCCCTCGCGGTCGCCGAGCAGGCCCTGCGCGAGATCGACGCGGTGATCCACGAGGCCCGGCTCGATCTCGGCAAGATCAAGGCCGAGGAGCACCGTCTCACCGCCCGCCGCAGCCAACTCGACGGGGAGCTTTCGGCGTTGCCCGAGAAGCTGTCGCTGGCGCTCGCCAGTGGACGCGAGGATCTGGCGCGGGCCGGCATCAGCCGGCAGCTCGATCTGGAGAGCCAGATCGAGGCGATCGATTCGAGCCTCGCCGAAGTCGCCGAGCGCCACGGGGCGGCCACCAAGGCGATGCAGGCGGCCCAGGCCGCCCGTCGCGACGCCGAGCACCGGATCGCGCTGCTGCGGCAGCCCCCGGCGAAGGCGGCCGACCCGCTCGACGGCTACGGCCGCGAGGAGGCGCCGCGCACCCGTCAGCTCGAACAATCGCTGCGGA
>JAGTAM010000032.1 GCA_023422485.1 Pseudomonadota bacterium
CCTGCGGCGCGGTGATCGTGACGATCGCCATGGGAATCCGCCAGGGCTTCGGCCTGTTCATGCGGCCGGTCGAGCTCGATCTCGGGGTCGGGCGCGAGAGCTTCGGCCTCGCCATGGCCGTGCAGAACCTGATCTTCGGCCTTGCCCAGCCCTTCGTCGGGGCGCTGGCGGACCGGTACGGACCCGGCCGCGTCGCCGCCATCGGAGGACTTCTCTACGCTGCCGGCCTTGCGCTCGCGGCCGTCATCTCCTCGGCGCTGGGCCTCACCGTTACGCTCGGGCTTCTGGTCGGGCTCGCCATGACCGGCGTCACCTTCGTCGTCGTGCTTGGCGCCGTGGTGCCTCTGATGCCGCCGGGGCGGCGGGGCGCGGCCGCCGGCATCGTCACGGCGGGCGGCTCGGTCGGGCAGTTCCTGCTGGTTCCGGCCACGCAGATCGCGGTCGATGGCCTCGGCTGGCGCGGGGCACTGCTCGCCGCGGCCGGCCTCGCCGCGTTGATGCTGCCGCTCGCCCTCGGCATCGCCCGCAGAGGCACCTCCGCGGTGAGGGCGAGCGGGGCACCGCACGAGATCCCGTTCGGCGCCGCTCTTCGGCAGGCGGCGGGCCATCGCGGATACTGGCTGCTCAATGCCGGCTTCTTCGTCTGCGGCTTCCACATCGCCTTCGTCTCGACCCACCTGCCGGCCGTCCTGACCGATGCCGGCCTCGATGCAGGCGTCGGCGCCCGTGCGCTCGCCTTGATCGGCCTGTTCAACGTCCTCGGCTCCTACGCCTTCGGCGTCGCCGCCGACCGGCTGCGCAAGAAGTACGTGCTGTCGTGGATCTACTTCGCCCGCGCCGCGGTGATGGCTTTGTTCATCGTCTTTCCCCTCACGCCGCTCTCCGCGACTTTGTTCGCCTGCGCCATCGGCTTCCTCTGGCTCGGTACCGTGCCGCTGACGAGTGGCCTCGTCGGGCAGATCTTCGGCGTGCGCTACCTCTCGACCCTGTTCGGCATCGTCTTCATGAGCCATCAGGTCGGCGCCTTCTTCGGCGCGTGGGGCGCGGGCTTCATCTTCGCCCATACCGGCTCCTACGACGCGGCCTGGACCCTCTCGATCGGCATCGCGCTGCTGGCCGGCCTCCTCAACCTGCCGATCCGCGATGCGCCGCTGGTGCGCCCGGATATGCGGACGAGGCCGGTATGAGCGGGCGGGACGAACTCCTCGTCCTCGCCCTCCTCGGCGCGCTGACGCTGGCCGGTGCGCTGCTGTGGGCGCGGGAAGGCGTGACGCTCTGGCTTGCCGCCGCCTTTCCCCTCTGCCTCTGATCCGCTGCCCGCCTCACCGCGCGATGGCGCGGATGAAGTAGACGAGCGCCGTGAAGGCGATGAGGCTCAGACCGTAGAGGGCGGCGAACCAGAGCAGGCGCCGGACGCTCAATGGTAGCTCGCCGCGTTCGGGTTCTCCTCGATCTTGCCGCGGAAGACCCAGTAGGCATAGGCCGTGTAGGCCAGCGTCAGCGGCATCACCACCGCGTAGCCGACGAGGGCGAATTGCAGCGCCGAGGTCGCGTTGGCCGCCTGCCAGATCGTGAGCTTGGGCGGCACGATGTAGGGGAACAGGCTGATCGCGAGCCCGAGGAAGCCGAGCAGGAACAGGGCGATCGAGAGGAGGAAGGGCATGACCTCGCGCCCGTCCTCGATCACCCGCCAGATCCGCCAGCAGACGAAGGCGGTCAGCAGGGGCACGGGGGCCACGAACAGCAGGTTCGGCCAGGAGAACCAGCGCCACTGGATGTGGAGCCCGAGGAACGGCACCCAGGCACTGACGATCGCCATCGAGATGACGGTGCCGATCAGAAACTGCTTGGCCTTGATCCGCGACCAGATCTCGAGTTCGCCAGAGGTCTTCATCACGCACCACGTTGCGCCGAGCAGGCCGTAGCCGCAGACGAGGCCGATGCCGGTCATGACGCTGAAGGGGGTGAGCCAATCGAAGGTGCCGCCGGAGAAGCCCCGCCCTTCGGTCTGGAAGCCCTGGACGAAGGCGCCGAGCACCATGCCCTGCGCGAAGGTGGCGACCAGCGAGCCGTAGTGGAACGCATTGTCCCACACCACCTGCGAGCGTTCGGCCTTGAAGCGGAACTCGAAGGCGACGCCGCGGAAGATCAGCGCGATCAGCATCAGGATGATCGGCAGGTAGAGCGCCGGCAGCAGGATCGCGTAGGCGACCGAGAACACCGCGAACAGCCCGCCCCCGCCAAGGACGAGCCAGGTCTCGTTGCCGTCCCAGATCGGCGCCACCGAGAGCATCATCCGGTCGCGCCAATTGCCGGGGCGCGCGGCGGTGAAGAGGATGCCGACCCCGAGGTCGAACCCGTCGATGACGACGTACATCGCCACCGCGAGCGCCAGCAGGCCGGCCCAGATCAGCGGCAGCCAGAAGGCCAGTCCCTCGTACTCGTTCCCGAAGCCGAACATCGTCGCTCCTACCCGGCCGGCGGTACTCGCCCGTTATAGGAGCACCGCCTCATCAGGCCAGAACCGCGCTCAATGCGATGTGGGTCCCCGCCATGATGGCCGGCGGTCGCTGGCCGAGAGGGTGTCGGCGGAGGGACGCGGCGATGGGGCTTGTCCGGCGGCCTGTCCGGCGAATTGATCCGCGACGTGGCGGGCGACGGCATCCGCTCCGGCCCGCACCATCTCTTCGCGAGCCTCGGGCGGCAGCGCGTTCACGGCATTCACCAGCGCGCCGATGCCGCCGGTGGTCAAGCGATCCATCGCGTCGCCGGTCGCGGTCCCCGATGCGATCCCTGCGGTGGGGGCGCGCGGCGGGGCCGGCGATGGCCCGCCCTGGCGCTGGAGCGCGAGATAGGACAGGGCACCGATCACGAGGGCGGCGCGCAGAAGAAACGACATCGATCCGGTTCCAGGGGCGCTGCTTGGCCGGCGCGGCCGGCGCGAATTCCTTGTCCGATCCTGCCACCGTCCCGGCACGGCGCGATGAAGCGCGGGGCCCGAAAACGCCGACGTGGTGAACGAAGCCTTTTTCCGCCCGATGCCGCTCTCTTGCAGGCCGGTTTACCCTCTGTGGAGCATCGGCGGGGCCGGTTGCGGGCGCTGTGAAGAACGGGGATCGGCGCCTCCACCGAGGCCCGGGAGGGGCCGGCCACCGCCGCGGTCGACAGCAAGTGAGCGACCCTTTTCATCCTCGCTTAAACCGCCTCTGCGACGGTTTGCTCGAAGATCGTAACGAGTAGTCGAGGGGCGCGAGCCACCCGGTTTCGGGCTTGGATTTCGCGCTGTGCGTGGTGGTGTTGCGTAAGAACGGTGCCCTTGCCTCCCTCTTCG
>JAGTAM010000063.1 GCA_023422485.1 Pseudomonadota bacterium
GTGCGCTCCGGCAGGACGACGCCCGGCGCCGGCTCGATGGCGTCATGGAAGCGCAGAATCGTACGCCGATGGGTGCCGTAGGTGCCGAACGCCTCCGGATCCGCCCGGTCGGGGTCGAGGATCGACAGGACGTGGCTGACGCCGCGCGCCTGATGCTCGACGAGTTCGTCGAGGCCGCAGACGGTGTGGAGGCTGAGCTTCTCGGTGTTCACGCCGAGCCTGCTATCACGCCCGAGCGCCACAGGCGACGGGCTTCGCCCCGGTTTCCCGCAGGCGGCCTTCACGTGTATGGCAACGGTCGGCCAGCGTATCGGGACGACCCGGGAGTTTCATGCCACAATCCCTGCCGAAGACCCTGCAGCGCCGCGCCCTGCTGACGGCCGGACTCGGCGCCGGATTGGGCGCCGCCGGAACGCTGGCGAGCCCGGCCCTGGCTCAGCCCTCCGCGCCCGAGCTGCGCTGGCGCCTGACCTCGGCGTACGCGCGCAGCCTCGACATCCTGTTCGGCGCCTCCGAGAGCCTGGCGAAGGCCGTGGCGGAGGCGACCGACGGGCGCTTCCAGATCCAGGTCTCGGCCGCCGGCGAAACCATCCCCGCCGACGGGCTGCTCGACGCGATCGGGAGCGGCAAGGCCGAGATGGGGCACGCGCCGGCCAGTTTCGGCATGGCCAAGAATCCCGCCTTCGCGCTGGCGACGGCGATGCCGTTCGGGCTCAATGCCCGCGGCCAGAACGCGTGGTGGCTCCAGGGCGGCGCGGCGGAGCTGTTCGCGGAGATCTTCTCGAAGAGCGGTTTGGTGGCGCTGCCCGGCGGCAATACCGGAGCCCAGATGGGCGGCTGGTTCCGCAAGGAGATCAAGACGGTCGGCGATCTCCAGGGCCTCAAGCTGCGCATCGGCGGGCTCGGCGCCACGGTGCTGGCCAAGCTCGGCGCCGCGGTGCAGGCGACACCGGGACCGGAAATCTTCGCGGCGCTGGAGAGCAAGGCGCTCGATGCGGCCGAGTGGATCGGCCCGCACGACGACGAGAAACTCGGCCTCCAGAAGGTCGCGCCGATCTACCATTATCCCGGTTTCTGGGAGGGCGGCGCCCTCCTGCATTTCTGGATCAACGCCGAGGCCTGGAAGGGGCTGCCGAAGACCTATCGCGCCATCCTGCAGGGCGCGGCGGCGCAAGTGAATGCCGAGGTCCAGGCGCGCTACGACGCGCGCAACCCCCAGGCGCTGCGCCGGCTCGTCTCCGGCGGCGCGCAGCTCCGCCCCTTCCCACAGGATGTGATGGAGGCAGCGCTCAAAGCGTCGAACGAGGTCTATGCCGATCTCTCGGCCAAGAACCCCGACTTCAAGCGGATCTACGATGCGATGAAGACCTTCCGGAACGAGGAATACCTCTGGTTCCAGGTGGCCGAGTACACCTACGACAATTTCATGATCCGCGCCCGCGCCCGCGGATGATCCGAATCCGAACTTCGGACAAAAAAAAGCCGCCCGTGAAGAGCGGCCCGAAGTCTAGGGAGGAAACGCCCAAGGAGGGCAGCGGGAGGCGGACGCCGTCCGCGTTCCCGCAATGCACAAATTGATCTTTGGCCGGATTTTTTCAAGCCGCTTCGTCGGCAATGTTGGCGTTTACACGTGTGGAGGCACACGTCGACAGACGTCTGTCACTCAAATGCCGCATGCGGCCCAGCGGGTGAATGCAGTGATTGCGGCCGATGCCGCAATAGACGCAAGCCTGCGCACTGTTTTCATTGCGCGCCACATCATTGATTCATCTGAAGAATCCTGATCTTCCGCCGACCTTGATCCTGCAGGCCTGCCGAAATCGGCGCCCCACCGATGCAACGTTTGCCGCGCTGGTGCATTTCCTGCGCCGACCCGCGCCGCCGGGGGGAAGCCGAATCACGCGACCGAAATCGATGGCGCTGACCGAATCGGTGATCGTGGGCGCGAGGGACTGAGACGGGAGCAGTTTCGAGCGATGGCGATCCAACCGGCCCGCATCCGAGTGCTGAACGACCGACCGCCGCGGGATGGGTCCCATTACGTTCTGTACCTCATGCAGCAAGCCATGCGCGTCCCGTTCAATCCGGCGCTGGAACTGGCGATCGAGGAAGCCAACCGCCTCAAACTCCCGCTTCTCGTCTGCTTCGGCCTGCTCGACGGCGACAACGGCTTCCCCGAGGCCAATGCCCGCCACTACGCCTTCCTGCTGCAGGGTCTCGCCGACGCGGCAGCCGCCCTGGACAAGCGGGGCATCGCCCTGCTCGTGCGCCGGGGAACGCCGGCCGAGGTCGCCATCGATCTCTCCGAAGAGGCGGCTCTGCTCGTGCTCGATCGCGGCTACCTCGCGATTCAGAAGCGCTGGTACGGCGAGATCGAACAGAACGCGACGTGCCGGATGGTCCAGGTCGAAGGCGATGTGGTGGTCCCGATCGAAACCGCCTCGACCAAGCACGAATACGCCGCGCGCACCCTCCGTCCGAAGCTTCAAAAGCTCTGGGACGACTTCCTGGAGCCGCTGGCGCCACGCAAGATCGAGCATCCCGCCGGAGGGCTGATCGAGCGGCTGAAGCTGAAGGACGGGCTCGACGTCTCGAACCCGGACAGGCTGCTCGCGACGCTGACGCTCGACACCACGGTCGGCCCGGTGAAGCGCTTCCGCGGCGGCCACACCGAGGCGAGCAAGCGCCTCACGCGCTTCCTGAGAGACGCCTTCGCCGGCTACGGCGCGGGCCGCAACAAGCCGGAAGCCGGCGCGGCCTCGCATATGAGCCCCTACCTGCATTTCGGGCATATTTCGCCGGTCGAAATCGCGCTGGCGATTCGCGCGGCGAAGGATGCCGACCGCGACGACCGCTCGGCCTATCTCGAGGAGCTGATCGTCCGGCGCGAGCTTGCGATGAACCACGTCTTCCATACGCAAGGCTACGACGACTACGCCCGCGCCGTGCCCGACTGGGCGCGCAAGACGCTCGCCGAGCACGCCGACGACGAGCGCCCGACGCTCTATTCCGAGGAAGAGCTGGCGGAGGGCAAGACCCACGACCATTACTGGAACGTCGCCATGCGCGAGATGCGCGAAACCGGCTACATGCACAACCAGCTGCGCATGTACTGGGGCAAGAAGATCCTCGAATGGTCGCCCTCGCCCGAAGAGGCGTTCGCCCGGACGCTGCGGCTCAACAACCGCTACTTCCTCGACGGGCGCGACGCGAACTCCTTCACCAACGTCGCCTGGATCTTCGGCCTGCACGACCGCCCATGGCAGACCCGCAAGATCTTCGGCAGCGTGCGCTATCAAAGCGAGAACTCGCTCAGGAAGTTCGATGCGAAGGGCTACGAGCGGGCCGTAACGCGGCTGTGCGAAGCGGAGAAGAACTGAACCGTCAGCGCTTCAAACACCCCATCAGCCCATCGACCTGCCCCATTCGGCTCTGGATGCGTCCGGCAATCGCCCGCACGCCGCGGGTCGGCTTGCCGGCGCTGCGCAGGATCGGGTTCGGCAGGGCGGCGGCGAGCAAAGCAGCCTCGTTGCGGGTCAGGTCGCGGGCGCTCTTGCGGAACCAGTGGCGGGCGGCGGCCTCGGCCCCGAAGATCCCCTCCCCCCACTCGGCGACGTTGAGATAGATCTCCATCGTCCGGCGCTTGCCCCAGACAGCGTCGGCCATCACCGCGAGCGGGATCTCGAGCCCTTTCCGGATGTAGGAGCGGCCCGGCCAGAGGAAGACGTTCTTGACCGTCTGCATGGTGATGGTCGAGGCACCCCGGCTCGGGCCCTCCTCGTCATCGACGACATCGCGCAGCGCGCCCCAATCGACGCCGTTGTGCAGGCAGAAGCGCTGGTCCTCCGAGGCGATCACCGCCTGGATCAGGGCCGGGGCGATCGCCCCCAGGGGCACGCTGTCCCGCTGCACGCCCTGAAGCGTCAACCAACGGCCGAGCATCAGGGTTGAGGGCGGGGTCGCCACGCTATAGACGAGCGCGAGCGTGAGCGTGAAGGCAACAATGGCAATGGGAGCCAGCGTGATCAGGGTGGCGGCGCGCCGCAGCCCGGTTCGACGCCTCGGGACGGAATCCCGCGGCGCGGCTTTCCTCGCGAGTGGCCGTGACGACGGAATCCGTCGCAGGTCGCGCCCGTGCCGCCCCGTCTCGCTCTCCTCCGGCACCGCCACCGCGCGTCCGCCCCTCCCCGATCCAGGCCCCTTCCGATGACCTCAACGCAGGCTTCCCACCCCTCGGTCAAGGCGGACGCCTATACGGGTGACTTTACCCACAGGCTCGCTCAGGTCGCCGACACGGTCGAGACCTTCCTCGTCGATCGGCTGGGGCCGACGCTCCAGGCTGGCGAGATCGCCCGTCCGCCCCGGCTGTTGGAGGCGATGCGCCACGCCGTGCTCGGCGGCGGCAAGCGCCTGCGGCCCTTCCTCGCCATCGAGACCGCGCGGATGCTCGGCGGCGCCGAGGATGCGGCGCTGGCGGCCGGCGCGGGCGTCGAGCTCGTCCACTGCTACAGCCTCGTCCACGACGACCTGCCGGCCATGGACGACGACGACCTGCGCCGCGGCAAGCCCACCGTCCACAAG
>JAGTAM010000071.1 GCA_023422485.1 Pseudomonadota bacterium
GATCCGACCCCGGCTCGCATCGGGCGCGAGTTCGGCGGCGAAGGGCACCGCCTGCTGCGCGGCGCAGGCGAGCACGCCGATGACGAGGCTCGCCGCCGCGAGCACCGCAAGGTTCGGGCTGAGCGCGGCGACGACCAGCGCGGCGGCCAGACCGAGCAACTGCCAGACGATGAGGTCGCGCCGCGGCAAGGCGTCGCCCAGCGGCACGAGGAACAGGATGCCGAGTCCGTAGCCGACGAGGCTGGCGGTCGGCACGAGCAGCGCCGCCCGCTCGCCGAACTCGGTGACGAGGACCGCGAGCAGCGGCTGGTTGTAGTAGATGTTGGCAACCGCACCGCCCGCGATCAGGGTGAGTCCGATTCGCGTCGTGGGTGGCAGGGCGCGTGCCTCGCTCGTATTGCCGCTCATCGGTGGGGCGCCGTAAGCGCGGGGGAACGGCCCCGCGGGGCGCTGAGAGGCGAAGCGGTCTGCATGACTCGCCCCATACGGCAGGCCGCGGCCGGAAGACCACCCCCGGACCGGCGGACAGTTCTGCAATTGCCGCGCGGCAGAGTGTCCGTTCCCGTTCAGATATCCAGCGGTAGCATGCCTCCGCCCTCACACCCATATGAGGGGGAGTACGGAAAAAGGCACAGCCTTTGCAGCGGCTTGGCCGGGCAGGCAGTTGCGGATGGGCGCGTGATGGCGCACATCTTCTGCAAGCGCCTGGCAGCCGCTTCAACAGAAGGAGTCGTGTATGCCGAACTACCGCGTCCACTTCGCGAAGCAGATCCTCGGAGTGCCCTTCACGGTCGGCTTCGTGGAGATCGCACGCGCACGCGATCCGGAGCGCGCACTCAAGGCGGCGGAGATCCGCTTCGCCCGCGCACGCGGCGTGACCGACTGGCGTGAGCGGGCCGATACGGCGGATCTTGCGACCCCTGCGGAGGCGGAACTCTAGCGGCACCGACCGATCGTCGAGAACGTGACGAGCTTCGTCACGTCCGACGGACCCGCATCGTCGGCGCGGTTCGATACGGGGTGTTGCCGCACCCCGCACGTCTGGCGCCGACGCGATGCAGGCCCTAGGTTCCGGAAACAGCCGAGCCTGTGACGGGTCGGCTCGGCAGATCCAGGGGCTTGTTCGGTCATGGCGGCGATCTCGTTCCTCGGTGATCTCATCCAGACCATCAGCGACCGGGGCCGCGATCTCATCGGCCTCGCGCGCACCGACCTCGCGCGAACGGCCAATCCGGCCGACCTTGCGCGACTCTGCGAGGATCTGATCTCCCGAAGGGGTGAAGCCTCCGGGGTGGCGTTGGCCCGGCTGATCCTCGACCGTTACGCCGTCTTCCCCTTGGAAGAGCGGCTCACTTTCCTCGAACATATCGCGACCGAGTTCGGCGCCGACCACGATTCGGTCGATGCGGCCATTGCGGCTTACCGCGCCGAGCCGACGCGGGCGCGCCTCGGGATGCTTCACGAGGCTGCCGAGCCCCGCTCTCAGGAGCTGATCCGCCGCCTGAACCTCGCCCGCGGCGGCACCCTGGCGCTGGTGCGCATGCGCGAAGATCTGTTCGCCCTGCGCAAGCGCCTGAAGGAGCGCGAGGCCGCGCCGGATATCATCGACGCGGCAGCGAGCCTCGACAGCGATTTCGAGCACCTGTTCGCCTCCTGGTTCAACCGGGGCTTCCTGGTGCTACGCCCGATCGACTGGTCGACGCCGGCCCACATCTTGGAAAAGATCATCCGCTACGAGGCGGTTCACGAAATCGCCGATTGGGACGAACTGCGCCGTCGCATCCAGCCGACGGACCGGCGCTGCTTCGCCTTCTTCCATCCGGCCCTGCTCGATGAGCCGCTGATCTTCGTCGAGGTGGCGCTCACCAACGCGATCGCGCCGGCGATCCAGCCGATCCTCGCCGACGGCCGCGAGCCGGTGCCCGCGCGAGGGGCCACGACGGCGATCTTCTACTCGATTTCGAACTGCCAGAAGGGTCTGGCCGGCGTCACCTTCGGCAACTTCCTCATCAAACAGGTGGTCGAGGATCTCGCCCGCGAAATTCCCTCGCTGAAGACCTTCGTCACGCTCTCGCCGGTGCCGGGCTTCCGCACCTGGCTCGACCGCGAGCGCGGCGCCGACGCGCCGCAGGGCCTGACCCGCGAGGACGTCGAGACGCTGCGCCTGCTCGACACCGAGGATTGGCGAACCGACAAGGCTAAATGCGAGGCCGTGCGGCGGGCGATGCTGCCGGCGGCGGCGGCCTATTTCCTGCGCGCCAAGAACGAGAAGGGCCGCCCGCTCGATCCGGTTGCCCGCTTCCATCTCGGCAACGGCGCCCGGCTGGAGCGGGTGAACTTCCTGGGCGACACCTCGAAGAAGGGGCTCAAGCAGTCCTACGGACTGATGGTGAACTACCTCTACGACCTCTCGGCGATCGAGAAGAACCACGAGACCTACGTCAATCTCGGCACCGTCGCGGCCTCCTCGGCGGTGAGCCGCGAGCTGCGCTCGAACCTGCCGCCGCCGCGGGCGGTCGCGCTCGCCGAGGCGGGCTAGGGCATCGTCCCGAAAGGTGGCCACCGGCTTTGGGGAAAAAGACGATGCAGCAACAGGAAACGAGCGCATCGTCCCGAACGGTGGCGACCGGCTTTCGGAGAAAGACGAGGCCGCCGTCGGCGACCCGTCAGCGCGTCGAGCCCCGCTTTTTCGCTGCGGCGCGGGACCGTTTCCGTCCTCGAACGTTCTCCTGACCGACACCCGCCTAAACTCTCAAGGTGGCGGGTAGGGTTTGGAAAACGAGGAGTTCCGCCATGGTTGACACGGATCGCGTCGTCGGCGCTGCGAAGGATTTCGGTGGCCGGGCGCAGGGTGCGGTGGGCGACGCGCTCGGCTCGGACCGGGACTCGCTGGAGGGCCGCTATCGGGAGGCCGAGGGCCGGGCCCAGCGCCTCTACGGTCAGGCGAAGGATACGGTGCGCGACATCGCCGACGATGTCGGCGGCTACGCCGAGGACGCCTACGATCGCGTCAGCCGCCACGGCGGCACCTATCTGCGCGACGGGCGTGAGCGGGTTCAGACCCAGGTCGGCGAGAACCCGTTCCTCGCCCTGCTGGTTGCTGGCGCTGTCGGCTACGGCCTCGCGCTGCTGCTGCATTCGCGCCGCTGAACGACGCATCGGAGCGCGGCATCGGCCGCGCTCCGGTTTCGGGCGGCGCTACTGCGCCGTCCAGCCGCCGTCCATGGCAATGTTGGCGCCGGTGATCTGGCTCGCGCCGTCCGAGCACAAGAACACGGCGAGCGCGGCGACCTGATCGACGGTCACGAATTCCTTGGTCGGCTGCGCCTTGAGCAGCACGTCCTCGATCACCTGTTCCTTGGTCAGGCCCCGTGCCTTCATCGTGTCCGGAATCTGGCTCTCGACCAGCGGTGTCCAGACATAGCCGGGCGAGATGCAGTTCACGGTGATGCCGTGGGTGGCGAGTTCGAGGGCGGCGGTCTTGGTCAGCCCGACGATGCCGTGCTTGGCCGCGACATAGGCCGACTTGAAGGGTGAGGCGACCATTGAGTGCGCCGAGGCCGTGTTGATGACCCGGCCCCAGCCCTTCGCCTTCATGTGCGGCACGGCCGCGCGCAGGGTGTGAAAGGCCGAGGAGAGGTTGAGCGCGATGATCTGGTCCCACTTCTCGATCGGAAACTCCTCGATCGGCGAGACGTACTGGATGCCCGCATTGTTCACGAGGATATCGATGCTGCCGAACGTCTCGACCGAGAGCTCGATCAGGCCGCCGATCGCGTCGGGCTTCGTGAGGTCGGCGGGTGAGTAGGCGGCCTTGACGCCGTACTCGCTCTCGATGCCGCTGCGCGTCCGCTCGATCTCCTCGGGCTGGCCGAAGCCGTTGAGGACGACGTTCGCGCCCTCTTTCGCGAAGCTGCGCGCAATGGCGAGGCCGATGCCGCTCGTCGAGCCGGTGACGACGGCAGCTTTCCCTTTGAGGCTCATGAATTTCCTCCGGTGCGCGGGCCGCGCGGACCCTCTCGCCCCATGGCTTGCCCCAACGCTTGCGCGAAGTCGATCTTGCTGCGTCGCACGCCCTGACGCTAAGCGGCGGTTGACACCCATGCCCGCTTCCCCGAACACCGCGCGCCAGCCGGCCGCAGGATGCGGGGCGAATGCGCGGCTGCCGAACCAGAGTTGGACCGACGATCGATGGCGGTGATGCGCTCCTATCTCGACTTCGAGAAGCCCGTGGCGGAACTCGAAGCGAAGCTCGAGGAACTCAAGGCCCTGGGCCAGCGCGACGGCGCCGTCTCGATCAGCGAGGAAGTCGGCCGGCTCGAAGGCAAGGCGGCCCAGGCGCTGGCCGAGATCTACGCCGCCCTCACGCCCTGGCAGAAGACGCAGGTCGCCCGCCACCCGCAGCGGCCGCACTTCGTCGATTACTGCGCCGGGCTGATCGAGGAGTTCACACCGCTGGCCGGTGACCGCAGCTTCGGCGAGGACGAGGCGATCCTCGGCGGCTTCGGGCGCTTCCGCGGCCGCCCGGTCTGCGTGATCGGCCAGGAGAAGGGCGCGACCACCGAGGCGCGGCTGCGGCATAATTTCGGCATGGCCCGGCCGGAGGGCTACCGCAAGGCGGTGCGTCTGATGGAGACCGCCGACCGTTTCGGCCTGCCGGTTCTCGCCTTCGTCGACACCGCCGGCGCCTTTCCCGGCATCGAAGCGGAGGAGCGCGGCCAGGCCGAGGCCATCGCCCGCTCCACGGAAGCCTGTCTCGCGCTCGGCGTACCGAACGTCGCCGTCGTTATCGGTGAGGGCGGCTCGGGCGGGGCCATCGCCATCGCCACCGCCAACACGGTGCTGATGCTGGAGCACGCCATCTACAGCGTGATCTCGCCCGAGGGCGCCGCCTCGATCCTGTGGCGCGACCAGGGCCGCGCGCACGACGCCGCCACCGCCATGAAGATCACCGCACAGGATCTGCTGCGCCTCGGCATCATCGACGCGATCGTGCCGGAAGCCACCGGCGGAGCCCACCGCGACCGTCAGGCCGCCCTCGACGCGACCGGCGAGGCCATCGCGCGCTCGCTTTCGGCGTTCGAGGGCCTGAGCCGCGACGAGATCCGCGACCGGCGCGCCCAGAAGTTTCTCGAGATCGGCCGCAAGCTGTGACGCGCGGCTTCGGCGCAGGCCTGCTCGACGGCCTGCGTCGCCTCGGCCGACGCGACACCCGAGAGCCCGGCCCCGTCAATTACATCTCGCTCGGCAGCCACTGCCACACCGCGCAGATTTTGAAGGGGCTCGGCCTGCGCACGTGGTCGGCCCCGTTCGACTGGATCTTTTCGTCGCCGGGCATGGTCCGCGATTGCCTCGCCGACGATTTTGCGGAGCTTCTCGACCGGCGCCACTACGAGAGCACGCCGCTCGCCGAGCGTCAGGCGCCGAATGAAACCCGCTGCCGCCATCTCCTCTACCGGGACCGCCACGCGATCCCGTTCGTGTTCAACCACCACGACCCGGCGACCAGCGACGAGGATTACCGCTTCCTCCAGGCCGGCGTGCGCCGGTTGCGCGTGGCCCTGGACCGGCCCGATGCCCGAAACCGGTTCTATCTGATGACAGCTCTCCCCACCGAGGCGGCGACGGTGCATTCCATCCGCGACGCGCTGGTGGCACGGGCGCAAGCGCGGGGTGCGAACAATCACCTCACGGTGCTTCAGCTCCACCAGGGCGAACAGCGGGCCGCGAGCACACTCGAACAGGATCCGCATCTCGATTGGCTCGAGGTTGAGGTCCGTTCGGCCTCGGTCGGCCTCCGCTTCGCCGATCCGGCCGATGACGCCTTCGTGAAGGATCTGCTGCGGGCGTCCGGGAACGTTTCCGGGGAACCGTGACCGCCCTGCAACGCCTGTCCACAAAGTGGATGACTGGATTGCGGTAAGCTCCGGGTAAGCTTAGCGAGGCTATTGGGTTCGGGGAGTGACGTCCGCAAAAGGGCCGGAAGGCGCCCTGCGGGCAAGGACACGTAAGGACGGGTTCCCCATGGCTGTGCGTCCGTTTGTGGCGGCTGCTGCCGTTGCCCTGGCGATGACCCTCGGCGCCTGTCAGGACAGCGCCATGCTCGGTGGCGCCTCGACGCGCAGCCTGACGCCGATCCCGCCGCAGACGCTCGCCCTCATGCAGACCAAGGGCATGAGCCAGTCCGACCCGATCCTGATCCGCGCTTTCAAGAAGGAAGCGGAGATGGAGGTGTGGAAACGCGGCGCGAACGGCCAGTACGCGCTCCTGAAGACCTTCCCGATCTGCCGCTGGTCGGGCCAGCTCGGGCCCAAGCTGAAGCAGGGCGACCGGCAGGCCCCGGAGGGCTTCTACACGATCACGCCGGGCCAGATGAACCCGAACTCCAGCTACTACCTGTCGTTCGACGTCGGCTACCCCAACGCCATCGACCGGGCCAAGGGCAGCACCGGCAACTACATCATGGTGCACGGCACCTGCTCGTCGTCGGGCTGCTTCGCCATGACCGACGCCTCGATGTCGGAGATCTACGCGATCGCCCGCGAGGCCTTCAACGGCGGCCAGCGCGCCTTCCAGTTTCAATCCTACCCGTTCCGGATGACGGCTTCGAACATCGCCAAGTTCCGCAACGATCCCAACGCGCCGTTCTGGAAGAACCTCAAGGAGGGCTCGGATTACTTCGAGACCCTCAAGGAGGAGCCGCGGGTCGCGGCCTGCGGCACCAAGTACGTGTTCGGCGGAGCCGATGTGGCGGCGGGCAATTGCACGCCCCGGGTCGATCCCCTGGTTGCCGAGAAGCGCGACCGCGACAGCCACGAGGTGGCCGAGCTGATCGCCAAGGGCACGCCTGCCACCCGCGTCGTCTACGACGATGGCGGCCAGAACCCCGTATTCCGCCCGCAGAAGCCGGAGAACCCGACCTTCGCCAGCCTGATCGAGAACGAGAAGGACAAGGAGAAGGAGCTGGCCTACACCGCCAAGGAGTATGGCCGCTACCATCTCGGCGAGGTCAGCCGACCGGAGAGCCTCGCCCTCGGGCCGAACGAGTTCGAGGTCGATGCCAAGGGAAAGCCCGTCCTCGTTGCGGCAGCCTCCACCGACGCACCCGGCCCGACCAAGGCCGCGGCCGCCCGCAAGGAGCGGGAGAAGCCGGCGACGGTGGTGGCGGTGCGTGAACCGGCCAAGGCGGGTGAGACGAAGCCGGGTTCCGCCAAGTCCAACCGCATCGCGGTCGCCGATGCCGATGGCGACGTGAGTGCCTTCAGCAAGGTGCTCGCCAAGAAGCCGGGCAAGGATGAGAAGCCGGGCAAGGACGAGAAGAGCGCCGAGGCCTCGAAGTCGAAGCCTGCGGCCAAGGAAACGGTGAAGGAGCCGGCCTCCGTGGCCGCCAAGCCCCATGCGGCGGTGACGACCACCGGCTCCGTCCGTAACTGAGGCAGGCCGTCCGAAGCCGAGACCGTGAGACGGCGAGCGGGAATGGCGACGCGACGTCGATCGTCGCGTTCGCCCGGGCGGGGTGCGACGGCAGGACCGGCCGCCTTCGCCGCCCTGTCATACGAGGGTGCTCTAAGGCGTCGGGTACGAGCCGACGACCGGACTGAGCTCCCATGCGCGACGACAGCCGCCTGAACCCCAGCGATTTCGAGGCGATCCGCCGCGAGTTGGCCGACAGCTACGACGAGGAGCTGGAACTCAGCTTCGACGAGGACCATGACGACGGCCAAGCGCCCTCACGCCGCACCTATTTTCGCGAGTTGCTGCGGCTCCAGCACGAACTGGTCCGGCTCCAAGACTGGGTGAAGACCGAGGGCCTGCTGGTCGTCGTGATCTTCGAGGGCCGCGATTCGGCCGGCAAGGGCGGCG
>JAGTAM010000284.1 GCA_023422485.1 Pseudomonadota bacterium
GCGCGATCAACCCCGAGACGACGATCTACGCGCCGCTCTCCGGCACCGTGATCCAGCGCAAGATCGGCCCGGGCCAGTACATCAACACCGGCGGCTCCGATCCCTCCTACGTCATCGGCGATCTCGGCCGGGTCTGGATCGTCGCGCAGCTTCGCGAGACCGACGCGGCCAAGGTCGATCTCGGCGAGCGCATCCGCTTCCGGGTGCTTGCCTATCCGAACCAGAGCTTCGAGAGCCGGATCAACTATATCGGCGCCTCGGTCGATCCCGCCACGCGCCGCATCGTCGTGCGCGCGGAGGTCGACAATCCCAAGGGGCTCCTGAAGCCCGAGATGTATGCCAGCGTCCACATCATCAACGAGCGCGAGACCGTCTCCCGCGCCGTGCCGCGCCAAGCCGTGATCTTCGAGGGCGACAAGGCACGGGTCTGGGTGCTCGGCGCCGGCAACGCCGTGGAGAGCCGCCCGGTGAAGACCGGCTTCATCGACGGCAACAACATCGAGGTCACGGAAGGTCTCTCCGTCGGCGAGCAGGTGATCTCGAAGGGCGCCCTGTTCATCGACGGCATGACCGACCAGCAGGGCTGACAGCCGGCCGTCTTCCGCGAAAAGCAAAGATCTTCCGCGCCGGGGCCGTCCCCGGCCGCGCCCGCCGGCGCGAGGTTGGAATCGACCCCATGAACGCCATCGTCGCGCTCGCGCTCCGGCAGCGCCCCCTCGTCATTCTCGCCTTCGTGCTGTTCGTGGTGGGCGGCCTCGCCGCCTTCCAGAACCTCAACATCGAGGCCTATCCCGACCCGACCCCGCCCATGGTCGATGTCGTGACCCAGACCGACGGCCTCTCGGCGGAGGAGATCGAGCGCTACGTCACGATCCCGATCGAGCGCATCACCTCCGGCATGCCGAACCTGAAGCAGGTTCGCACGATCTCGCTCTACGGCCTGTCCGACGTGAAGCTCCAATTCGGCTTCGAGTTCGACTACCTCCAGGCCGAGCAGCAGGTCTTGAACCGCCTGCAGCAGCTCGATCCGCTGCCGGCGGGCGCCAAGCCCACCATCTCGCCGATCAGCCCGATCGGCGAGATCTTCCGCTACAAGCTCACCGCGCCGCCGGGCTACTCCGTGCTGGATCTGCGCACGCTCCAGGAATGGGTGCTGAAGAAGCGCTTCCGCGCGGTGCCGGGCGTGATCGACGCCATCGGCTGGGGCGGCAAGACCAAGACCATCGAGCTCTCCGTCGATCTCGATCGGCTGATGGCCTACGGCCTGACGCTCTCGAACGTGGTCAAGACGCTCAACGACAGCAACCTCAACGTCGGCGGCAATCGCGTCGCGATCGGCGGCCAGTCGGCGGTGGTGCGCGCGGTCGGCCTGATCCGCGATGTGGACGACATCAACGGCACCGTGCTGACCCAGGTCGGGGGCGCCCCGGTGCTGGTCAAGGACATCGCCACCGTCACCATCGGCCACCAGCCGCGGCTCGGCATCGCCGGCATGAACGACGAGGACGACATCGTTCAGGGCATCGTCCTGATGCGCCGCGGCGAGAAGAGCACGCCGTCGATCGAGGCGGTGAAGGCGGAGGTCGCCAAGATCGAGGCCGCCGGCATCCTGCCGCCGGGGGTGAAGATCGAGCGCATCTACGACCGCGCCGAGCTGATCGCGGTCACCACCCACACCGTGCTGCACAACATGGTGGTCGGCATCCTCCTGATCCTCGTGATCCAGTGGCTGTTCCTCGGCAATCTCCGCTCGGCCCTGATCGTGGTGGCGACGATCCCCTTCGCCCTGTTCTTCGCCGTCCTCATCCTCGTGGCGCGCGACGAATCCGCCAACCTGCTCTCGGTCGGCGCGCTCGATTTCGGCCTCATCGTCGACGGCACCGTCATCATGGTCGAGGCGATCTTCCGGCGGCTCTCTGGCCACGGCATCCCCGGCTATCCGCCGCCGGGGCTCGACGCGAAGTCCGGGCGCATCGCGCTCGCGGCCGGCGACGTCAGCCGCTCGATCTTCTTCGCGGCGGCGATCATCGTCACCGGCTTCCTGCCGCTGTTCACGCTCACCGGCGTCGAGGGCCACATCTTCGGGCCGATGGCGACGACCTACGCCTACGCCCTTCTCGGCGGCCTGATCGCCACCTTCACGGTCACGCCGGCGCTCGCGGCCTACCTGCTGCCGGCGCATATCGAGGAGAAGGAGACGATCCTGGTGCGCGCCCTCGACCGGCTCTACCGCCCGGCGGTGCGCGCCGCGCTCGGCGCCCGGCTCGTCACGATGGCCTGCGTCGCGCTGATCGCGGTCGGCGTGGGGCTGGCCGGGCGCAATCTCGGCACGGAATTCCTGCCCAAGCTGGAGGAGGGCAACCTCTGGGTCCGCGCCACCATGCCGGCGACGATCTCGCTGAGAGAGAGCAACACCTACGTCAACGACATGCGCCGGATCATCGCTCAGATCCCCGAGGTCGAGCGCGTGGTCTCGCAGCACGGGCGCCCGGACGACGGCACCGACGCGGCCGGCTTCTTCAACGCCGAGTTCTTCGCGCCGATGAAGCCGCTCGACCAGTGGCGTCCCGGCATGGACAAGGAGAAGCTGACCGAGGAGATGCTGCACAAGCTCCAGGCGGCCTTCCCCGGCGTCGATTTCAACCTGTCGCAATATCTTCAGGACAACGTCGCCGAGGCGGTCTCCGGCATCAAGGGCGAGAACTCGTTCAAGATTTTCGGGCCCGACCTGCAGACGCTGACCGACACGGCCAAGCAGGTGCAGCGGGTGCTCTCGACGATCCACGGCGTCGAGGATCTTGCCGTGTTCCAGTCGCTCGGCCAGCCCACCATCGAGATCGACGTGGACCGGGTGCGCGCCGCCCGCTACGGCCTGACGCCGGGCGACATCAACACTACCGTGCGCACCGCCATCGGCGGCGATTCGGCCGGCGACCTCTACGATCCCGGCTCCGAGCGGCACTACCCGATCATGGTGCGGCTCCAGCCTCAGTTCCGCCAGAGCATCGAGGCCATCGCCAACCTGCGCATCGCCGGCCAGAGCCCGGCCAACGGCGCCCCCGTGCAGTTTCCCTTGAGCGCGGTGGCGAAGGTCCAGCTCGTCTCCGGCCCCGCCTACATCTACCGCGAGGCGCAGGAACGCTACCTGCCGGTCAAGTTCTCCGTGCGCGGGCGCGATCTGGGCAGCACCATCGAGGAGGCGCGCGCCCGCGTCGCCAGCGAGGTGAAGCTGCCGCCGGGCTACCGGCTGGAGCTGGTGGGCGAGTTCAACAACATGAAGGGCGCGATCGCCCGCCTTTCCGTGACCGTCCCGGTCGCGATCGGCATCATCGCGATCCTGCTGTTCATGAATTTCTCGTCCGTCGTGGACTCGCTGCTGGCGCTCAGCGTGATCCCGATGGCGATGGCCGGCGGCATCCTGGCGCTGTCGCTCACCGGCACCTCGTTTTCCGGCTCGGCGGCGATCGGCTTCATCGCGCTGCTCGGCATCGCCGTGATGGACGGCATCATCGTGCTGTCCTCGTACAACG
>JAGTAM010000327.1 GCA_023422485.1 Pseudomonadota bacterium
CTCGTGATGCTGCTGCCCCACGGCTACGAGGGCCAGGGACCGGAGCACTCCTCCGCCCGTCTGGAGCGCTATCTCCAGATGTGCGCCGAGGACAACATGCAGGTCGCCAACTGCTCGACGCCCTCGAACTACTTCCACATCCTGCGCCGCCAGTTGAAGCGCGACTTCCGCAAGCCGCTGATCCTGATGACGCCGAAATCGCTGCTGCGCCACAAGCGGGCGGTCTCGAAGATCGAGGAGATCGCCGAGGGCTCGACCTTCCACCGCATCCTGTGGGACGACGCCGAGCACGACGAGAGCGGCGTGAAGCTCGTGCGGGACGACAAGATCCGCCGCGTCGTGCTGTGCTCGGGCAAGGTCTATTACGACCTGTTCGAGGAGCGCGAGAAGCGCGGCGTCAACGACGTCTACCTGATGCGCGTCGAGCAGCTCTACCCGTTCCCGCTCAAGGCGCTCGCCAACGAGATGAGCCGCTTCCGCAACGCCGAGGTGGTGTGGTGCCAGGAGGAGCCCAAGAACATGGGCTCGTGGACCTTCGTCGAGCCCTATCTCGACTGGGTGCTGGGCCAAGCCGGCTCCGCCTCGAAGCGCCCGCGCTACGTCGGCCGTCCGGCCTCGGCCTCGACCGCGGTCGGCCTGATGTCGAAGCACCTCGCCCAGCTCCAGGCCTTCCTCAACGAGGCGCTGGCGGTCTGATCCGCCGGCCCCCTCTCGCTCGATCCACCAACCGGGGCCGCGCCGCCCGAGGCGCGCCCCGAAACTCCGGTGAACACAGATTATGGCGACCGATATCCTCGTCCCCACGCTCGGCGAATCCGTCAGTGAGGCCACGATCGGCCGCTGGTTCAAGAAGCCCGGCGACACGGTGGCCGCCGACGAGCCCCTGGTGGAGCTCGAGACCGACAAGGTCACGCTCGAGGTGAACGCGCCGGCCGCGGGCCAGCTCGGCGAGATCCTGGTCAAGGACGGCGAGACGGTGGAGCCCGGCGCGGTGCTCGGCTCGATCGTCGAGGGTGGCAAGGGTGCCGACAAGGGCGCGAGCAAGCCTGCTCCGAAGAGCGCCGAGCCGGCCGAGACCAAGACGCAGAGCCGCGAGGAGAAGAGCGAGGGCAAGGCCGCCAAGGAGGCGCCCGCCCAGGACTCGTCCGCCTCCTACGGCAGCCACGGCGATGCCCCGCCGGCCGGGAGCCGCGGCGCCGACGAGAGCGGCCCGGCGGTGGCCAAGCTCGCCCGCGAGTCCGGCATCGATCCGGCTAGCCTCAACGGCAGCGGCAAGGACGGCCGGGTGACCAAGGGCGACATGCTCGCCGCCATCGACAAGGGCGTCCCGAAGGCTCCGGCTCAAGAGACCAAGAGCGAGACCAAGGTCCCGCCGCGGGCGCCTTCCGCACCGGATGACGCCGCGCGCGAGGAGCGCGTGCGGATGACGAAGCTTCGTCAGACCATCGCGAAGCGCCTCAAGAGCGCCCAGGACACCGCGGCGATGCTGACCACGTTCAACGACGTGGATATGGGCGCGGTGATGGCGCTCCGCTCGCAGTACAAGGACATCTTCGAGAAGAAGCACGGGACGAAGCTCGGCTTCATGGGCTTCTTCACCAAGGCGGTGATCGGCGCGCTCAAGGACGTGCCGGCGGTCAATGCCGAGATCGACGGACAGGATCTCGTCTACAAGAATTACTACCACATCGGCATCGCCGTCGGCACCGATAAGGGCCTGGTCGTGCCGGTGGTGCGCGACGCCGACGACCTGTCGATCGCCGGCATCGAGAAGAAGATCGCCGGCTTCGGTAAGAAGGCCCGCGAGGGCAAGCTCTCCATCGACGAGATGCAGGGCGGCACCTTCACCATCACCAACGGCGGCATCTACGGCTCGCTGATGTCGACCCCGATCCTCAACGCCCCGCAATCGGGCATCCTCGGCATGCACCGCATCGAAGAACGCCCTGTCGTGCGGGGCGGAAAGATCGAGGCGCGGCCGATGATGTATCTTGCGCTCTCCTACGATCACCGCATCGTCGACGGGAAGGAGGCCGTGACCTTCCTCGTGCGGGTCAAGGAGGCGCTGGAGGATCCGGCCCGCCTCGTGCTGGATCTCTGATCCGACGCGGCCGCATCGCGCGCCCCCTGCTCTCGCGCCGGCTCCCGGCCGGGCGCATGGGGCCGGGCGCGGCCGACCGTGTGACCATGCCTCGTTTGTCCGACCCAGGCCGGCGCATCGCCCTCGGTCTCGCCGCGGCGGCGGTCGGGACGGGACTCGCGGCCTCGCTCGCCAAGCTCTTCCCGTGGCAACGGGCGGGCCGCGATGGAGACCAGCCGGTGGCCGACAAGCCCTACGACGCGAGCGAGAATGAGCCCAACCTGTCGGTGACCGGACGGACGGAGGACGAGTTGCAGGCGCGCGGCATCACGCGCATGGTCCTCGGCACGCTGCCCCTGCCGAGCGGGACGGTGATCGCTGCCGATCCGCTGGTGCAGCCCGACCGCCAACCGTTCACCCGCAAGGTTTCGCCGGGGGCCTACCCCGTCACGCTCTACCGGGCGCAGGACCGCGTCGCCCTGGCCGAGCTTCGCTTCGCGGACGGGACGCCGGAGCGGTGGGAGCTTGCCCTCGTGCCCGGCCAGGACATCGCCACCCTGAAGGCGGGCGAGATCTTCGGCTATCCCGTCGATGCCGGCCTTGGCTGCTTCATGGACCCGGCCGTGCGCGCCGCGATGGAGCGCCGCGACGCGCAGGAGCAGAAGCGGAGCGGCTACAGCAACTACTACGACGACGTGCTGGCAGGCGAGCTGAAGGATTCGAACCTGAACTGGGTCATGCACCGGCCGCTGCCGGATGATCCGGCCCGGATCGCGGTCTTCTCCAGCGGCTGGGGCGACGGGGTCTACGCCTCGTACTGGGCCCTCGACGCAGCCGGGAAGCCGCTCCGGCTCGTCACCGATTTCGGCGTGATCGAGGACGGCGACGGGCGCGATCCGCGGGACGTCGCCTTCGCTGCGGCCCTGGCCGGGCTGACGCCGGAGCAGCGCCGCGATAGCGAGCGGGGCTACGCGGCGCTGAAGGCCGACGATCGTGCCGCCTTCGCAGCCCTGCTCGACGAGGGCCGGATCGCGCCCGAGACGCCGATCGAGGCCGTCGAGGGCAGCTTCACCTTCGAAGCGATCCGCCTCGACAAGCCTGAGGCGCTCGAACGCCTCGTCCGGCACGGCGCGACGCTTTGGATGCCGCCCTACCTGCAGATCGGCGACGAGCGGAAGACCTATCCGGCCTACGCCCGCTCCCTCAAGACACCCCGGTCGCCGCAACTCCTCGCCATCATCGCGGCGTGGGAGCGCACCGGCTCAACCGATACCCCGTAACGAGGAACGAACCCGCATGTCCTACGATCTCGTCGTCATCGGCACCGGCCCCGGCGGCTATGTCTGCGCCATCCGTGCCGCCCAGCTCGGCCTGAAGGTCGCGGTGGTCGAGAAGCGCAAGACACATGGCGGCACCTGCCTGAATGTCGGCTGCATCCCGTCGAAGGCGCTGCTGCACGCCTCCGAGATGTTCGAGGAGGCCGCGCACACCTTCGGCAAGCTCGGCGTCGTGGTCGAGCCCAAGCTCGATCTTACCGCGATGATGGCCCACAAGCAGGAGACGGTGG
>JAGTAM010000694.1 GCA_023422485.1 Pseudomonadota bacterium
GCGCCACCGTGCGCGGCGTCGAGGTCTATCCGCTCGGCATCGGCCTGTGGGCGCTGACGGCGCTCGCCGCCGCCCTGCTGGCGATGTGGCTGGTCGAAGGGCGGCGCGGGCGCGCGGCGTAACGGGACCCTGTCGACTCCGTTCGGGAGGAGGGGCGGCGCGCCGGTTCCCCGGCGAGGGTTCACACCGCCGGCCGAACGCCGATCACGGGCGGCGTTGCGGCTGTCCAGCGGCTTCGAGAATGAGATCCGAGATCGCCTGCGGCTGCGAGATCAGCGCCAGATGGCTTGCCGCCAGCTCGATCGTCCGCGCCTTCATCCGGCCGGCCATGAAGCGTTGAAGGTCAGGGTCGATCGTCCGGTCCTCCGTCGACACGGCGTAGAAGCTCGGCTTCGAGCGCCACGCCGCCTGCGTCGTCCGTGCCGCGAGCAACCCCTTGCGGAACGGCTGCTGGACGGCGAACAGCACCTTCGCCCGCTCCGGGGGCAGGTCGCCGGCGAAGTCCTTCAGGAAGGCGGCTTCGGTGAGGCGTCCCTCGTCGCCGTCGAAGACGATCCCGGCCGAGGCCGGCGGCGCCGGATAGGTCTTGGCCAGCGCCGCGTAATCCTCGCCGGCATCGGGTGCCCGCGCCGCGACGTAGACCAGGGCCGTGACCTTCGGATCGACGCCGGCCTCGGTGACGATCATCCCGGAGAAGGAATGCCCGACGAGGACGGTCGGTCCGTCCTGCCGGGCCAGCACGCGCTGCGCGGAGGCGACCGCCTCATCGAAGGTGGTCAGCGGATTCTGCACCGGGGTGACGGTGAGGCCCGCCGCCTGCAGCCGGGGGATCACCTCCGACCAGCACGAACCGTCGGCGAAGAGGCCGTGCACGAGCACGACGTTGCGCGCCGGCGGCACGTCCTGGGCTCGGCTCGCTCCGGGCAGCAGCGTCGCCGCGGTGACGGCCGCGAGGGATCGGTTCAGGGTTCGTCGGGTCAACATGCCGGCAACTCCTCTCGGGATCGATAGCGGTGCGGTCTTGCCTGGCGGGACTTCGGCCTGGGACTTCGGCGCGGTCGAAGCCCGCTCGTTCAGCTCGCTGTCGCGGTCATCAGGCGAGACGTTCGGAGGCCCTCCGGATCATCGCCACTCTCAGCCACACGGCCGAGACCAGGAAGTAGAAGGCACCGAACGCGGCGTAGGGCGCGATATCCGTGATGCCGGGGATCGCCGTGCCCGCGGCCAGCTTGACGAAGAAGCCGCCCGCAAGCGTCGATTGAGCCCCGCTCAGCACCATCGCCCATTGGGCACCCGCCTTCCAGCGGCGGAGGCCGGTGACGAGCTGCAGCAGGCCCGACAGCATCGCCCAGACGCCGAAGACGGCGAGCACGGCGTACAGGCTCCAGCCGAGCGCGAGGGCGACCGCGACGGCGACGATGCCGCTGACCGCCGCGTTGAGGGACTGGCTCGGATTGGCGGCCAACCCGCCGCTGCGCCGCGCGTCGATGAGGTTGGCGGCGGCATCCCAGGCGGGATAGGCGACCAGCAGCACCGCCGCGGCGGGCGCCGCCGCCTGTCCGATGGCGAGGGCCGCCGCGACCCAGCCGGCGGAGACGCCGGCGCGGAGGAAGTAATAGGAACTCAGCCAGCGCGCGCTCTCACGGTCGTCGGTCTGTCGGACGATCAGCATCGATATTTCCTTCGCATTCGTGCCATGAGCGGCTCGGGACAGCGGGCGAGCACGGGACAAAACTGCCAAAAGTGTCGTTATTTCAGGGGTTTGCGCGCTGTCTTCGGAGAGGTATGGGTACAGCCGGGGGCCGACGAGACCCATGACCGGATCGCTGGAAAACTTGACCGATCATCCGGAGGGCGGGCCGCGTGACGGCGTCTCCGGCGACCTCCTCTCGCATGTGCTGGCGCAGATCCGGCTGACCGGCGACCATGTCCGGTCGCGCGACGTCGCGTGGTCTGAGAATCTGGATCTGGAGGCCGGGGCGGCGCATGTCCTGGTGCTCGCCGACGGCTCGCTCCACGTCGAGGGCGACGGCGAGGAGCCGGTCGTGATCGACAGGGGCGACCTCGTGCTGCTTCCTCGTGGGCTCGGAGGGACGCGGCTGGTGGCGTCCCGGGCCCCGGCATCGGTGATCGTGTGCCGGTTCTGGTTCGATCCTCACAGCCTTCGCGGCATGATCTCGGCCCTGCCCGATCGCATCCACATCCGGCGCGCGGAGGGCGCGGGCTGGCTGGACGGCATCGTGCCCTTCCTGATGGTCGAGGTGACCGACGAGGAGCCCGGCGCGGCCCTGATGATCTCGCGGATCATCGACGTGATCGTCATCCGCACCCTCCGAACATGGGTGCAGCGCGGGCACACCACGGGATGGCTGGGCGGCCTGTCCGATGCCCGCATCGCCAGGGCGTTGAAGGTCGTGCACGAGCGGCCGCTGCAGCGATGGAGCATCGACGCCTTGGCCGACGCGGCCGGCATGTCGCGCTCGAGCTTCTGTGAACGCTTCGCCGCGCTCGTCGGCCGCTCGCCTCTGCGCTACCAGAACGAGTGGCGGCTCAACCTGGCCCGGGCCATGCTCGCCGCGCGCGACGCCCGTGTCGGCGCGATCGCGCTACGTGTCGGCTACGAGTCCGAAGCCGCCTTCAGCCGTGCCTACAAGGCGATGTTCGGCTACCCGCCGAGGGACGAGGCGCCGTCGCCGGGAGAGGGCAGGCTTCACGATGACGGCCAGCCGGATCGGCCCGCATCCGAACCGGAGCCTCCCTGAGCCCTGGTGGCCGGGCGCGACCTGTGCAATCCCGACCCGATGACCGACTTACCCCCGTTCCTGGCCGGCGGCGGCGAGGCCGCCCGCATGATCGCCGAGCGCGACTGGTCGGATCACCCGCTGGGAGCCCCGCAGACCTGGCCCGAGTCGCTGCGCACGGCGCTGAGCCTCATCCTGAACTCGCCCGAGAGCATGATCCTGGCCTGGGGCCCGGAGCTGCACTTCTTCTTCAACGACACCTACGTCCCGCTGCTCGGCCCCCGCCTCTCCTGGGCCATGGGCGAGCGCTTCGACCGGGTCTGGGCCGATGCCTGGGACCAGGCCAAGCCGATCATCGACGACGCCTTCGCCGGACGAAGCCGCCACTTCGAGGATCTGCCCTGGACGCTCGCCACCGACCGGGGTGAGGCGCAGACGTGGTGGAGCTTCTCCTACTCGCGGGTGCTCGACGGCGAGGGCCGCATCGCCGGGCTGTTCATCTTCACCAACGAGACGACGAAGCGCGTCCGCACCGAAGCCTCGCAGCGGGCGAGCGAGGCCGCCCTGCGCCGCAGCGAATCGCTCCTGTCGGCGACCCTGGAGGGACTTCCGGTCGGCGTCATCATCGCCGACGCCGAGGGGCGGATCGTGCGCGACAATCCCGCCAACCGCGAGATCTGGGGCATCCCGCCGGAAACCGCGAGCTGGGAGGGCTACGGCGACTGGGTCGGCTACTGGCCCGAGACCGGCGAGCGCCTGCGCGCCGAGGAATGGGGCATGGCCCGCGCCCTGCTGCACGGCGAGACCGTGCGCGGCGAACTCGTGGAGATCGAGCGTTTCGACGGTGCCGGGCGGCGGCTCTTCCTCAACAACGCCGCGCCGATCCGCGACGGCTCGGGAGCGATCGTCGGCGGCGTGGTGGCCGAACTCGACGTGACCGAGCGGATCGAGGTCGAGCGGCGGCTGCGGGAGAGCGAGGCGCTTGCCCGCGTCAACGCCGAGCGGGTCCAGCTCGCGCTCTCGGCCGGCGCCATCGTCGGCACGTGGCTCTGGGATCTGACCGCCGACCGCTTCACCGTGGACGAGGCCTTCGCCCGCGCCTTCGGCCTCGATCCGGCGCTCGGCCGCGAGGGACTGAGTCTCGCCCAGGTGGTCGAGACGGTCCATCCCGACGACAAGGCGTTGCTATCGGCGGCGATCGGCGAGGCCATCGCCCGCGGCGGCGCCTACGCCCACCAGTACCGGGTGCGGCGGGCGGACGGGCGCTATTACTGGATCGAGGCCAACGGCCGGGTCGATCATGGCCCCGACGGCACGCCGCTGAGCTTCCCCGGCGTCCTCATCGACGTGGAGGAGCGCCGCGCCGTGGCGGAGGAGCGCGACCGGGCGATCGTGCTCCTGCGCCGGCTCAACGAGACGCTGGAGGAGCAGGTCGCCGCGCGCACCGCCGAGCGCGACCAGATCTGGCAGGCGTCGAGCGACCTTCTGGCCGTGGCCGATCTCGAGGGCCGCTTCGTCAGCCTCAACCCGGCCTGGAGCGCGACGCTGGGTTGGAGCGAGGCGGAGCTGAAGGCCGCACCCTTCCTCGACTTCATCCATCCCGACGACCGGGAGCGGACGCGTGAGGCCGCCGCCGCCCTTGCCCGCGGCGAGATGCAGCTCGGCTTCGAGAACCGCTACCGCGCCCGCGACGGCGGCTACCGCTGGTTCTCCTGGAACACCGTGCCGCGCCAGGGCCTCATCTACGCCTCGGTGCGCGACGTGACCGCGATCCGGGAGCAGGCCCGCGCCCTCGCCGAGGCCGAGGAGGCCCTGCGCCAGTCACAGAAGATGGAGGCGGTGGGTCAGCTCACCGGCGGGCTCGCCCACGACTTCAACAACCTGCTCGCCGGCATCTCGGGCAGCCTGGAGCTGATGCAGACCCGCATTGCCCAAGGGCGGCTCAAGGATGTCGATCGCTACATGGGCGCCGCCCAAGGAGCGGCCAAGCGCGCCGCCGCGCTGACGCACCGCCTGCTCGCCTTCTCACGGCGCCAGACCCTCGACCCGCGGCCGACCGACGTGAACCGGCTGGTGATGGGCATGGAGGACCTGATCCGCCGCACGGTCGGCCCCACCATCACCATCGAAGTCGTCGGCGCGGCCGGGCTCTGGCCCTCCCTGGTCGATCCGCCGCAACTCGAGAACGCGCTCCTGAATCTCTGCATCAACGCCCGCGACGCGATGCCGGAGGGGGGGCGCATCACCATCGAGACCGCCAACAAATGGCTCGATCCGCGCGCCGCGCGCCAGCACGAGGTGATGCCCGGCCCCTATCTCTCGCTGTGCGTGACCGATACCGGCACCGGCATGAGCCCGGACGTCCGGGCCAAGGCGTTCGACCCGTTCTTCACCACCAAGCCCACCGGGCAGGGCACCGGGCTCGGGCTGTCGATGATCTACGGCTTCGCCAAGCAGACCGGCGGGCAGGTGCGGATCTACTCGGAGGTCGGTCAGGGCACGACGGTCTGCATCTATCTCCCCCGCTTCCACGGCGAGGCCGAGTCGCCGGACGCGCTCGGGGCCCTAGTGGATGCGCCCCGCGCCGAGCGGGGCGAGACGGTGCTGGTCGTCGATGACGAGCCGACGGTGCGGATGCTGGTGACCGAGGTTCTGGAAGATCTCGGCTACACCGCGATCGAGGCCGCCGACAGCGCGTCGGGCCTCAAGGTGCTGCAATCGGACGTGCGCATCGACCTGCTCATCTCCGATGTCGGGCTCCCCGGCGGCATGAACGGCCGCCAGATGGCCGATGCCGCCCGCGTGACGCGCCCCGATCTCAAGGTGCTGTTCATCACCGGCTATGCCGAGAACGCGGCGGTCGGCAACGGCCAGCTGGAGCCGGGCATGGCGGTGCTGACCAAGCCGTTCGTGGTCGAGACGCTGGGTCTGCGCATCCGCGAGATCATCTCACGCGGTTAGGGATGCGGCGCGATGGGCCGGCGCCTCACGCCTCCACCTGCGCGGCCTCGAAGCGCGCAACGAGACGCTTGGGCGCGACCTTGCGCCAGCGGCGCACGAGGAAGGGCCGAAGCCGTTCCGGCTCCAGGGCCGCCAGCCGGGCGAGGACGATCGCGTGCCCCTCGTAAGGGGGCGTGACGTGGAAGGTCTCGGAATCGGCGGCGATCAGCATCTCGCGCTCGTCCGGCGGGACACCGAGGAGGACGAGGCTGTCGTCCTCGGTCCGCAGGCGCGTCACGAGCTTGCCGCGGACTTTGAGCGACGGCGTGCCGTAGGAGGTCGCGGCCTCCATCTCCGGCAGCGCCCGGCCGACGGCGCGGACGTCGTTCAGTTCATGCGCGGATCATCGCGGATCGAGGCCGGGAACGGAAGATGCGAGCGGCGTCAGGCGAGCCATCCCAGGCGCCGTCCCAGCCACAGCGTCCCGGCGGCGCCTGCGAACATCGCGAGGCCGAACACCCAGCCTGAGACGGCGCCGGCCATGATGCCCGACAGCAGCGTGCCGACGCTGCAGCCGAGCCC
>JAGTAM010000459.1 GCA_023422485.1 Pseudomonadota bacterium
GTCGGGCACGGCGAGGATCTCGCCGCGGCGCAGCCGCGCGAGGGTGGCGGGAAACGGCGCGGGTTCCGCGCGGGCGATCGCGAAGCCGTCGGCGGCGGTCTCGATGGCCGTGCAGCCCGCCTCCGCGAGGGTGAGGGCGCGGCCGAGGAGTCCGGCCGCGATCCTGTGGATCTCGGCGGGGCTGGCGGCGTCGCGCAATCCGTCGCCCAGTTCGATCAGCGCCGTCTGGCGCGCCTCGGCCGCCTTCTCCGCGGTGATGTCCTCGATCATCGCCGTGGCCTGGATCGCCTCGCCGCGCACCTGCGAGACGATGTTGACCCGGCACCAGATCAGGCGTCCGTCCTTGCGGCGGAAGCGCTTCTCCAGGGTCTCGCGCACGATCTCGCCCGCGGCGAGGCGGCGATGCAGGTGGTCGCGCTCCACCGCATCCGCCTCCGGCGTCCACTTGACCATGGATTGACCGACGATGTCGGATTCCTCCGCTGCCCAGATCGCGCAGAGCTTGGGGTTGGCCTCCAGCGCGACCATGGTGCGCGGATCGATCTGCACGATGCCGATATTGGCGCCCTCGACCAGCGCCCGAAGCTGGGCGGCGACGCGGTTGCGCTCGGTCAGGTCCAGCATCGCGCCGATCATGCGCAGCGGCCTGCCGTCGGGCCCGCGCACCATCGAGCCGCGGTCGAGCACGTCCGCGTAGGAGCCGTCGGCGCGGCGAAAGCGGTATTCGTGGCGCCAGTCGTGCCCGTCGCCGGCGATGACGCGGCGGATATCCGCCTCGACGCCGGCACGGTCCTCGGGATGGACATGGTCGAGCCACCACCGGCCGGTCGGCTCGACCGCCTCCGGCGCCCAGCCATAGGCGGCCTGCAGGGCCTCGTTCCACAGCACATGGTCGGCGACGAGGTCCCAGTCCCAGATCGCGTCGTTGGTCGCGCGGGTGACGAGGCGGTAGCGCTCCTCGGTCGCGGCGATGGCCGCCTGCGCCGTGCGCTCGGCGGTCACGTCGCGCACGGTGCCGACGAGGCGATGCGCCCGGCGGAGCGCGGCCGCGTCTGCGGCGCCGCTCTCGCCCCCTCGTTCGAAGACGAGGGTGCCGCGGGCCGCGACGCAGGCGATCACCGTGCCGTCATCCGCGACCGTGCGGTAGGTGGCGTCGAACAGGCCGGGTCCGGCGGGGTCGAGGGCCGCCTGCACGGCGGCGTCGGTGCGCGCCCGGTCCTCGGGGTGGAGGCGGGCCAGGAACGTGCCGGCATAGCTCACGGCCTCGTCCGACCCGACCCCGAACAGCGCGCGGGTGCGCCCGTCCCAGGTCAGGGCTCCCGTCACGAGGTCGTAATCGAAGATCCCGGCACCGGCCGCCTCGATGGCGAGCCGCAGGTGCAGCTCGCGGTCGGCCAGGATCGCGGCCTCGGTCCTGCGCGCGGCGATGCCCCGGCGCAGTTCGAGCTGCGTCATCGCCGTTCGCGCCAGCGCCCGGAGGCCCGCCGCCTGCGCGGCGCTCAGGCCGTCGGGCCGGGGCATGGTGTCGACCACGCACAGGGTGCCGATCGCCACATCCTCCGGGGTCACCAGGGGCACGCCGGCATAGAAGCGCATCCGGGGCTCGTGCGCCACGAGCGGGTTGGTGCGGGTGCGCGGATCGGCGGCGAGGTCGGCGATGATCAGGAGGTCGCGCCCGGCCAGCGTGTGGACGCAGAGCGATCGGTCGAGCCCGATCTCGGCCGGCGCGAAGCCGAGCCGCGCCTTGAACCATTGCCGGTCGCTCGTCAGCAGGCCGATGAGGGCGATCGGCACGGCACAGAGCTGGGCGGCCAGCGTCACGACATCGTCGAACGCGTCCTCGGCAGGCGTATCGAGAATGCCGTAGTGGGCCAGCGCGGCGAGCCGCTCGGCCTCACCTTGGCTCGCGAGATCGTCGGGCGGTCGGCTCATGGACGAACCCAGCGAGGACGAACCCGGCAAGCCGGGTAATCGCGGCGCCCTTCCTCCGAAGCCGCCTGCGGCGGCCGGCCGACCGGACGACGGCGATGGTGCATCGGCGATGCTTCGGGCACAAGACGTCGGCCGGGATCGTCATGCCGCCCGATGGGAAACTCGGGGTGCCCGGTCGAACCCGAGAGCATCCTACTCGGGCGGCTCGATCGCGACGAGGCGCCCGCTCGGGCTGTAAACCGCGCCGAGCACGGTCTCGTAATGGCGCTTGACGCAGGCATGGCACTCGCAGGCGACCTTCTCGATCGCTGCCCGGTTGACGATGGTGATCCGCCCGCGCCCGACCTCGATCAATCCCTGCTGCTGCAGCATCCGCAGGATGCGGGTGAGATAGGTGCGCTGCACGCCGAGCATCGCGGCCAGCGATTCCTGGGTGATCGGCAGAACATTGCTGTCGAGCCGGTCCTGAAGGGTCAGAAGCCAGCGCAGGCAGCGCTCCTCGATCGGGTGGAGGGCGTTGCAGGCCACCGATTGCAGCACCTGCGCCAGCAGGCAGTCGGAGTAGCGGGTGAACAGGTTGCGCAGGGATTCCGAGCGCCGCTTGGCCTCCTGCAGCCGCATCGATTCCATCCGCAGGACCGGGCCGGCGATCTGGATCATGGCATGGGTCGAGGCCGGCAATCCGCCGTTGCTCACCACGCCCCCGACCGCCCCTTCGCGGCCGATCGTGGCCGTCTCGGCGCTGCGCCCGTCGATCATCGAGATCAGAAGGGTGACGACGGTCTGTTCGAGGGGAAAGGTGATGAAATCCACCTCCCGGCCGGCGGCGAACAGCGTCTCGCCGCGCTGATACTCCTGCCGTTCCATGTCCGGCAGAAGCAGGCCCCGATCCCCGGAGCTCAGACAGTTCAGGAGCAGATTGCCTTCGAAGCAGCGCTCTGTGGCCGAAGGCATGTACAACTCGAAGTCCGTAGGGTCGCCGGCAGGGCTCCTAACGCAACGGTTGGGCCGCAGTCTGTCTACAAGTAGACAAATCGACCGTTGAATCCCCAAAAATCCAGGCGATGGCCAAGTCGAGCCCTGCGGCTCTACGCAGATTTGCCAAGAGCAAGTATAACATAAGATGCAATCACCTGCGTTACCACCGGTGCGACACGGGCCGCCGTCGACCGCCCGTTCCGGTCGACTTGCAAGTCACCTTGCCGGCCCACTCGGCTCGGCCGGCCGGGCGCAGCCTACTTGCCGGTGCAGAGGCCCTGGCTCGACAGGCGCCGGTGCTCGCGCGGGTCGCAATCGGTGGCGAGGAACGAGGCCCACTCGGTCGGGCTGCCGTAGAAGGCGTTGCGGTCGACGTCGCCGCGCACGCCGGGCACGCGTCCGGTCGAGGTGAACTGCCACAGCATCCACTTGCGGTTCGCGTAGCGCTGCTCGGGCTCGGCCGCGGTCGAGCGGACCCAGTGGGGATAATCCGGCAGCTCGTCTTCCAGCACGTCCTTGTGGAAGGTGATGTCGGTGTAGATGATCGGCCGCTTGCCGGTATAGGCCTCCATCTCGTCGAGCATGTAGCGGATCATCGCCAGCGCCTGGGCCTTGGGCAGCTTCTTCGGGCACTTGGCCGAGTGGCCGTTCCACTCCACGTCGAGCACCGGGGGCAGGGCGGTCGGATCGTTCGGCACGTTCTGCTTGAACCACGCCATCTGGTCCTCGGCCGACCGGCACCAGAACACGAAATGGTAGGCGCCCCGCGGCACGCCGGCCCGGCCCGCGCCCTCCCAATTCTCGCGGAAGCGCTCGTCGACGTGGTCACCGCCCTCGGTGGCCTTGATGAAGGCGAACTGCGTGCCGGCCGCCTTGACCGAGGCCCAGTTGATCGGCCCCTGCCATTTCGAGATGTCGATGCCCTGGATCGGGTGGCTCTTGGCCCGCGCCACGCCGGGATGGGGCTTCACGTCGCCCTTGGTGGGATAGAAGTCGTTCTGCGCGGCGCAGGCGGCGAGCCCGGAGAGCAGCAGCGCGGCGAGCCCGCGCTTGAGCCATCCGCGCGGAGCCGAGGCGGGCCTCGAGGAAATTTCGGTGTCCAGCGACATCGACGGCCCGCCACTTCTCGCGTGCGACTTCAATGGGTATTCGATGCCCCTGATCCGGTTAACAGAACTTTGCTGGCATTGCGGCGGAATTCCGGAAGGCGTTGCACTGCAGGCACATAGGCGCCGCGGGCGCTGGCCGGCGCCCGGATCACCCCCATCTAAAACCTTGCCGATCCTGAATTTTCCCTGAGCCCCGCGATGCGCAAGACTCTGTTCACCATCGGCTACGAAGGCTTGTCGCCGGACCGCCTGCACGCCGCCCTGAAAGCGGCGGACGTGGCCGTGCTCGCCGACGTGCGGGCGGTGGCCAACTCGCGCAAGCGCGGCTTCTCGAAGGGCGCCCTGAAGGCGGGGCTCGCGGAGGCCGGGCTCGGCTACGCGCATTTCCGCGGCCTCGGCACGCCGAAATCCGGTCGCGAGGCGGCCCGTGCCCACGATGCCGGGCTGATGCGCCGGATCTATTGCGAGGAGGTGCTCGACACCGCCGACGGGGGACTGGCCCTCGACGCCCTGGCGGAACTGGCCGCCGAGCGCCCCGTCTGCCTGCTCTGCTTCGAGCGCGACCCCGCCCGCTGCCACCGCCGGGTGCTGGCCGAGCGGCTGGCCCCGCGGGGCTTCGATACGGTCGATCTCTACGGCGATTTCTTGTAAATTTCCGAGCGCTTTGGCCGAGCGCCCGCCGAGGCCACAGGTCGAAGTCCCAAAAAATTCAGCGCATCAGGCTCGGCGCACCGAGGCGCGGCTGCACGCCCTCGCGCATCACCATGCGCCGCAGGGGCGGGATCGCGCTCAGCGCGACGAGGCCGAGGCCGCGCAGGGCATCGACCGGCAGCAGGCTGGTGAGCAGCGAGCGGTTGAGCATGTCCACCGCCGCCCCGCGCAGGCGCGCATCGATGCCCCGCGCCCGTCCGAACCCCGCGAGCGAGGCCGGCGCCCCCGGATCGCGGTTCGCCTCGCGGGCGGAGAACACCGCGTCGCGCAGGGCCGCCGCGTCGCGCAGGCCGAGATTGAGCCCCTGCGCCCCGATCGGCGGGAAGACGTG
>JAGTAM010000506.1 GCA_023422485.1 Pseudomonadota bacterium
CCGCCACCGGCCGGGCCGAGGACCCGCACCAGCAGGCGCGGTTCGGGCAGGCCATGGTCGCGGCGGAGACGAGCCGGCTGCTCGTCGCCCGCGCGGCCCGGATCGCCGCCGCGGAAGCCGGTTCCCCTGAGCGGGTCATCGCCTACGTCAACCTCGCCCGTGCCGCGGTCGAGCAGGCGGGGCTCGACGTGATCGCCCTGGCGCAGCGTTCCGTCGGACTTGCGGGCTTCCTCGAGAGCCATCCCCTGGAGCGCCTGATGCGCGACCTCGCGACCTATCTGCGCCAGCCGGCCCCGGATTTCGCCCTGACCGGCATGGCTGCCCACGCGCTGGCCGCCAGCGAGCCGCTCCACGCGCTTTGGCCCGAGACAGAGTCTGACGAGGGCGCCGCCCTCCCGCGCATCGCGGAGGCTGTGGGATGAGCGGCCGGCGGACGGAGACGCTGCCGGAGCGCTACTTCGCGGAGATCTACGCCTCCGATCCGGATCCCTGGCGCTTCACCTCCAGCGCCTACGAGGCCGAGAAGTACGACGCCACGCTGCACGCCCTGCCGCGGGCGCACTACGCCAACGCCCTGGAGGTCGGCTGCTCCATCGGCGTCTTCACCCGGGCGCTCGCCCCCCGCTGCGGGGCGCTGACCGGCCTCGACATCGCGGAGGCCGCGCTCGACGCCGCGCGGGTGCGCTGCGCCGAATACCCGCAGGTGCGCTTCGTCCGCGGCGCGGTGCCGGAGGTCTGGCCGGAGGGCCGGTTCGACCTCATCGTGTTCGGCGAGATGCTCTACTTCCTGAGCCCGGCGGATCTGGCCCGCCTCGTCGCGCGGGTGGAGGCGAGCCTGGAGCCGGGAGGCGAGTGTGTCCTCGTGCACTGGCTCGGCGAGACGGATTATCCGCTCTCCGGCGACGCGGCGGCGGAGGGCTTCATCGCGGGCGTGGCCCGGTTCTGCCGGGTGCTGCCCGGCTTGCGCACCGAGGCCTACCGCCTCGACGTGCTGCGTCGGGCGGACAGGCCATGACCACGGCGATGACGGCGCGTGCGGAAGAAAAAGCCGTTCGGCGCCACCCGCTCTGGGTGCGCCTGACCCACTGGATCAATGCCGGCGCCTTCGGGGCGCTTCTCGTCAGCGGGGGTGCCATCCTGCTCGCCCTGCCTCGGCTGTTCTGGGGCGAGACCGGCGCCAACGACGCCCCGGCCTGGATCGTCCTGCCGCTGCCGGTGAACCTCGAACAGACCGGCTGGGGCCGCAACCTCCACTTCCTCGCCGCCTGGATCTTCGTGCTCAACGGCGCGCTCTATCTCTTTCTCGCGCTCGCGAGCGGGCACCTCCTGCGCCGCCTGCTCCCCGACCGTGACCAGCTCCACCCCCGGCACATCGCGGCCGACCTCCGCGCGCATCTGCGGCTCACCGGTTCGGGTGAAGCGGGCGCGCGCCGCTACAACGTGCTCCAAAAACTCGCCTATCTCGCCGTCATCCTCGTGCTCGGGCCGGTGATGCTGCTCTCGGGGCTCACCATGTCGCCCGGGGTCACGGCGGCCTACCCGGAGCTGTTCACCCTGTTCGGCGGCCGGCAATCGGCGCGCACGATCCACTTCCTGTCGGCGGCGCTCTTCGTCGGCTTCCTCCTCATCCACGTCTGGCAGGTGCTCGCCAACGGGCCGCTCGACCTGATGCGGGGCATGATCACCGGGCGCTCCGCCCACACCGAGATCGGTCGAACGACGTCAGGGGAGGATCCGCGATGAGCGATCTCACGCGCCGCAGGCTGATCCTCGGCTCCTCGGCGCTCGGACTCGGTGGCGTTCTCGGTGGCGTTCTCTGCGGCTGCGAGCTGATCGAGAACGGCCCGCGCCGGCCGGGCCTCTACGGCCTGAGCGACACCCTGACGCTCGCCACCCAGCGCTTCCTCCTGCGCGACCAGCCGCTGGTGCGGGAGTTCGGGCCGGAGGCGATCTCGGCGGTGTTTCCCACCATCAACACCACCGATCCGGACAATCCCGATTACCGGCGCTCGAAGGCGGTCGGGTTCTCCGATTGGCGCCTGCCGGTGAGCGGCCTCGTGGAGCGGCCCGCCGCCTTCACGCTCGCCGAACTGAAGGCGATGCCGGCCCGCACGCAGGTGACGCTGCACGCGTGCGAGCAGGGCTGGTCGGCGATCGGCGGCTGGACCGGGGTGCCGCTCTCCCATGTTCTGGCGAGCGTCGGGTTGAAGCGCGAGGCGCGCTTCATCGTGATCCGCACGGTGGACGGCTGGTGGGATACTTACGACCTGTTCGACGCCCTGCACCCGCAGACGATCCTGGCCTACGGCATGAACGGCGGCGACCTTCCCGTGGCCCACGGCGCGCCGGTCCGCCTGCGTGTGGAGCGCCAGCTCGGCTACAAGTCGCTGAAATACCTCGCCAGCATCGAGGCCACCGACCGGGTCGACAGGCTCGGCCAGGGCCGGGGCAGCATGGTCTCGGAACTGGGATTCTCCTGGTACGCGGGGATTTGAGCGGAAGCCGGCTCACCCGATCAGCGGCGCGCAGACCGTCGGCCCCTGCCCCGGAAGCGGCACCACCGCAACCTCGACCCCGTAGAGCAGTCGGAGATGCTCCGGCGTCACCGTCTCGGCCGGCGGCCCCAGCGCGACGAGGCGCCCGCCATGCAGCAGCGCGACCCGGTCGGCGCAGAGAAAGGCGTGGCCGGGATCGTGGGTCGAGAGCACCACGGCGATCCCGGCTTCCGACAAGCGCCGCACCTGGGTCAGCACCCGCGCCTGGTTGCCGAAATCGAGGCTCGCGGTCGGCTCGTCCATCACCAGGAGCCGCGGTTCGCCCGCCAAGGCGCGGGCGATCAGCGCGAGCTGGCGCTCGCCGCCGCTGATCTCGGTGTAGATG
>JAGTAM010000519.1 GCA_023422485.1 Pseudomonadota bacterium
TTCAACCAGAACCCCTTCCCGCACTACCTGCTGGTGTCGCTCTCCGACGATCCCGATCTCTGGCAGGTGCGCGACCCCGACTTCCGCTGGGAGGGCGTGATCGAGCGCGAGCGGATGCTCAACGCCATCCGCCAGCCGAGCGTCGCCGGCGGCTACCGCTTCGATCCCTCGCTGGCCCATCCGCCGAGGGACACGGATCTGGCGGCCTTCTTCGATGCCTGCTTCCGGCTCGACACCAACCCGCTGATCGATGCGGCGCGCGCCATCGTGCTGGCCCATGCCGAGGGCCGCGGCGGGTTGAAGCTGACTGATCTCGGCGAGGCGCTGCGCGAACTGCCGGTCATCACCATCCGCAAATGGGCCTACGAGCACGGCTTCGCCTTCTTCTGGCGCGCCCTGCGCTGGCCGGACCCGGAGTTCCAGCGGATCTGCGACGAGATCGAGGCCCTGGTGAACGGCCTCACCGCCCTGCACTACGCCGTGCTGAAGCTCGCCCGGACAGGGGACGCGGTCGAACTCGCCCCCGTCCTCGCGCGGCTCGATGCCCTCGATGCGCAGGAATTCGCGATCAAGCGGCAGCTCGCCGCGGCCTACGCCGCGTGGCGGCAGAGAAGCCCTGACCTCGGAAACGCCGCGCCGCCCTCCCGCGAAAGGCTCCCCGCATGAGAGTTGCCCTCTGCACCATCAGCTTTCGCCATCATCTCGTGTCGATCGGCGAACTCGCCCGCTTCGCCCGCGGCCATGGCTTCGACGGGATCGAGTTGTGGGGGGTTCACGCCCGCAATCTCGGCCCCGGCGACCACGCCGAATGGCTTGCCGCCTACGGCCTGCGCGTGCCGATGCTGAGCGATTACCTGCCCCTCGACGCGCCGCCCAAAACCCTGACCGAGCGGACGGCCGAACTCGCCCGGCTCGCGGGAAGCTGGGGGGCGCCGCGCCTGCGCACTTTCGCCGGCACCAAGGGCAGCGCGGACGCCTCGACGGAGGAGCGGGCGCAGGTCGCGGCGCGCCTGCGGATGGCGGCGGGCCAGCTCGCCGATCACGGCCTGCGGCTGGTGGTCGAGACCCATCCCGGCACGCTTGCCGACACCACCGCCTCGCTCCTCGACCTGCTGGCTTCGGTCGATCACCCGAATCTCCGGGTGAACTTCGACACGCTCCATGTCTGGGAGGGCGGCGACGATCCGCTCACCGCCCATGCCCGGCTGAGCCCCCATATCGACTACTACCACCTCAAGAACGTGCGCAGCCGGGCCGACCTGCCGGTGTTCGAGCCGGCCAACGTCTACGCCGCGGCCGGACGGCGCGAGGGCATGACCGCCCTGTTCGAGGGCGCGCTGGATTACGGCACCTTCCTGAAGACGCTGCCGCCGCAGGCGGAAGCCTCGCTCGAATGGTTCGGCGACGCCTCGTTCGCGGTCCTGCCGCCCGACCTTTTCCGCGTGCGCAACGCCACCGCCGGCCGCCACGCCGCCGGCCCCCGCCACGCCGCGCGCTGAGCGGACACCGAAACGCGAGGAGATCGCCAGGAGATCGCCATGACCGAGAGCCACGCCGTGGTCAGCACCCCGCATGCCGGCCGCTATCTCCAGCAGCTCTGCAAGCACTGGGCCCACCGGTTCGAGACCGAGTTCAGCGCGACGAACGCCCGGATCGCCCTGCCGCTCGGCGAGACGCGACTGTCCGCCGACGCGAAGACCCTGACGATCGATCTGACCGCGCAGGACGCCGCCAGCCTGCCCGGCCTGCGCGACGTGGTCGTACGCCACATCGAGCGCTTCGCCTTCCGCGAGACGCTGCGCTTCGATTGGACGTGAGCACCGTCGCACGAGCCGGCCTGCGTTGTTTTGGCAAGCGCAGCGTTCCTCATGCTGAGGCGCCGAGCTGAACGCTCGGCCTCGAAGCACGCCTGAACGATCGCCCCTCGGCATCGGGTTGCCGGGCGAACCGTCGCGATGTGCTTCGAGGCTGCTGATGCAGCACTTCAGCATGATGAGCATTCGGATTGCCTGATTAAAACAAGGCAACAACTTCCGACAATTTCTGAAATCAGCGGGACGAGGAACGATATGGACTTGACAATACGGGCCATGCGCGAGGACGACGCGCAGGATCTCTTCGAGATCTACAATCAGCCCGCCTTCCGCTTCGGCACGCTGGCACTCCCTTACGAATCCTTCGAGTCGGTGAAGAAGTGGGCCGAGCCGCGCTCGCCGCGCGATCTCCATCTCGCCGCGGAACGGGAGGGCCGCCTCGTCGGAGCGGCGGCCCTGCGCCCCTTCTACGGCCGGCGCGCGCACGCGGCGGAGTTCTGGATCGCGGTCCACGAGGATTTCGCCGGCAACGGCATCGGCTCGCGGCTCCTCGCGGCGGTGATCGACACCGCGGACAACTGGATCAATGTCTCGCGCATCGAGATGACGGTCTTCACCGACAACGCCCGCGCCATCGCGCTCTACGAGAAATTCGGCTTCGTCATCGAGGGCACGCACCGGGCCGCCTCGTTCCGCAACGGCCGCCTCGACGACGTGCAGTGCATGGCCCGCCTGCGCCCGTCGAGCGGGCTCTGAATCCGGCACGGATCGCCCGAGCGTCTTCGATCGTCGAGGTCCTTGGATCCCAGGAACATTGCTGATTTCGCGAAGGTTTCGCCCGTCAGACTCCGGCACCGCTCCAAGACAACCGGCGCTTGGCTGTCGTGTCCAGACCGGGAGATCCGATACCATGCATCGGCGCGATTTTCTGACGACCTTGCTGACCGCAACGGCCGCGCTGGCGGTGACCCGCACGGCGCTGGCCCAACCGGCGCCGGCTGGCGCCATGCCGACGCCCGTCTACCTCGCCATGGCGACGAAGGGCGGCCTGTTCCTCGAGAACACGGCGCGCGACGCCCACGCCAAGACCCGAAATCCGCGCCTTAAGGCCTTCAGCCGGGCCGAGGTGACAGAGCAGGTCAACCTTGCCGGCAAGCTCGACCCCTATCTCGGTGCGGCCGCGCCCATGGCAGGCGGCGCGCCCCCCGGTCCGGGCGGCCTCGTCGGCGGCTTGGTCGCCGCGCCGCTGGCGGTGGCTGGCGGTGGCCGGCGGTGTCGCGGGGGCGACCGTCGGCGCCGTGGGCGGGGTCGTCGGCGGTGCCCTGGGTGTGCCCGGCGGGGCCGGCCCCGGTGCGATGACCACGGACGAGCAGAAGGCACAGATCCTGTCGCAGCTCTCGGGGATGCAGCCCGGCCCCGACTACGACGCGATGTTCGTCAACGCCTCGCTTCAAGGCCATCAGGAGGCCTATCAGATCCACGGCTCCTACGCGCAGGCCGGCGAGGATCCGGCCCTGCGCCGCGTCGCGGCGGGCGCGCTCCCGCTGATCCAGCGGCACATCGCCCAGCTCTCGCAGATGCAGGCGATGATGGGCGGCGCCCGGCAAGGGTAGGCCGGAGGCTGCGGCGCACCGTCCCCTATCGCGATCGCCGGGACAGTGTGCCGCGACCACGGCTCGTGAGCACGGCCGGGCCGGCGTCACCCGCCTTTCGGAAAAAGCCGATGCGGCACAAGAACCTGGAGCATCGTGCTGGATCCGATATCCAGCACGATGCTCTAGGGAAGAGATAGAAGAACTGCGTCGTGCTGCCGTTGAAGGCGCCGAGCAGGAAACCGGTCACCGACATCAGCAGGAACACTGCATAGAGCAGCCTGTGGCTGACTTTGGCGCTGAGGCGAGGCCTGCCGGCTCGCTCAACTCGGGCGACGGTGGATTGAAGGCAGGCCACAGCATGCGGGCGACCACCGGCGCGAGAAGCGTGAGCCCGATCGATGTGTGAAACTGGACACCGGCTTGGCCGCCGCCTCCTTGGCGAGGTTCCTGGCGATCCGGGCCAGCGGCAGGACGGCGAGGACGAGTACCGCGGTCAACCCATGCAGCGCCTGCGCCGTGCGGGAGTGGCGCGGGAAGGCAGGAACGGGCTTCGGAGCGACACCGAGGGCAGCGGTTGACGTCATGGGGTGTGAATCTCCCGTCGATAGGGGGGATTCACAGAGGGTCCGCTTCGACCGCGCCTACCGCGGATTGCAGTGAGCGATCATCCCCACACCGGCTCGACCCCCTCGCTCAGATCGCCGCCGCCGGGTCGCGATCCTCCGGATCGCCCGCGGGCGGCGTCCGGTCGTTGCGGGGGCGGCG
>JAGTAM010000636.1 GCA_023422485.1 Pseudomonadota bacterium
GGTGACGGCCGCGACATCGCGCAGGGCTTCGGGCAGGAGGCCCCGAAGGGCCTGCGGCGACGGCGCCACCGCGAGCCACTGGCCCGGCGCGGACCAGACCAGACCCGTCTCGCCGACGAAGACGGCCTCGCCGGCCCCCGGCAGGGAGGGGCCGAAGAGTTCCGCCAGAGCCGCTCGCAAGTCGGCTTCCTTTCCATCCGCCGCGATGAGCGTGGCGAGGCCGAGACCGTCACGGAGCGTCAGCCGGATGCCCGCCGGCCCCTCCGCCGCGCCGTGCCGTCCGGCCTTCGCCGCGCCCTCCCAGGCCCCGCGGGGACGCCAAGCGGATATGAGCGTTTGGGTCGTCGCCGGCTCAGACACGCAGCTTCTCCTCCTTGGGATCGACGAAGACGGGCGAGCAGATCTCGACCTCGATATCGGCGCCGCGCACGGGATCGTATGCGCGGACCCGCTCGCCGTGGCGCTCGGTCCCGCGTCGAATCAAGCCGATGCCGATCCAGCTCCGCAGGCTCGGCGAGTAGGCGACCGAGGTCATCACGCCCTCGTCGGCCTCCAGGCTCGGCTCCGCGTCGAGCGCGAGGAAATGCGCGCCCGCCCGCAGCCGATCGCTCGGATCGACCGGCCGGAAACCCGCCAGGATCGGCCGGTCCGGATCGGTCAGCGCCGGGCGCTCCTTCATCAGGCGGCCGATGTAATCCTTCTTCTTGGCGAGCATCCCGCCCAGCCCGAGGTCGCGGGCGGTGGTCTGCCCGTTGATCTCGGCGCCCGCCGCATGGCCCTTCTCGATCCGCATCACCGAGAGCGCCTCGGAGCCGTAGGCGGTGATGCCGTAGGGCAGGCCCGCCTGCATGATCGCCCGCCACGCGGCGTCGCCGTAGCTTGCGGGCACCGCCAGTTCGTAGGCGAGTTCGCCCGAGAACGAGATGCGGAACAGCCGTGCCGGGATGCCGCCGCCGACGGTGATCTCGGCGCTGGCGAGGAACGGGAAGGCTTCATTCGAAATGTCGAAGCCGGGATCGATGATCCGGCGCAGGGTGTCGCGGGCACGCGGCCCGGCGACCGCGTATTGCGCCCATTGCTCGCTGACCGAGGCGAGCTGCACATCGAGATCCGGCCATAACCATTGCCGGCAAAATTCGAGGTGCTGCATCACCCGCGCGGCGTTCGCCGTCGAGGCGGTCATGACGTAGTGCGTCTCGCCCATCCGCGCGACGGTGCCGTCATCCATGACGAAACCGTCCTCGCGCAGCAGTACGGCGTAGCGCGCCTTGCCGACGGGGAGCGTCGCGAAGGGGTTGGCGCAGACCCGCTCGATGAAGGCGAGCGCGTCGGGGCCCTGGATGTCGATCTTGCCGAGCGTGGTGACGTCGCAGATTCCGACGCGGGCGCGCACGGTCTCGACCTCGCGCACCACCGTGTCGAGCCAGTCGGTCTCGCCGGTGCGGGGGAAGTAGGCCGGGCGCAGCCACAGGCCGGTCTCGACGAAGACGCACCTGTTCTCCTCGGCCCAGGCGTGGGACGGAACGTGGCGGGTGGCGCGGAACTCTTTTCCCCGGTGATGGCCGGCAAAGGCGCCGATGGCGACCGGCGTGAAGGGCGGGCGGAACACCGTGGTGCCGACGCTCGGAATGTCCTTGCCCGTCAGCTCGGCCATGATCGAGAGGCCGGCGAGGTTCGAGGTCTTGCCCTGGTCGGTCGCCATGCCGAGCGTGGTATAGCGCTTGAGCAGCTCGACCGCGCGGAACCCCTCGCGGTGGGCGAGTTCGACGTCGGAGGCGGCCACGTCGTTCTGGAAATCGACGAAGGCTTTTCCGCGGGGTTTCGGGACGCGCCAGAGCGGGGTGTGATCCACGCTCTCCGGGTCGGTCTGCGGCGCGGGCTCTGCGGTCGCGGTGAAGCCGCAATCGGTCGCCGCCTCGGCGCCGGCCCGTGCGCCGGTCTCCAGGCATTCGGCGAGGGTGAAGCGCCCGGCGGCGGCGCCCGCCGCCTGCATGCCCGAGGCGAGGGCGCCCGGCACGAAGGCGTGGATCGCTTCGTCCCAGATCGGCCGGCGGGAGAGATGCGAGTCGAGGTGGACGATCGGGTTCCAGCCGTTGGCCATGGCAAGGCCGTCGCAGGGGATGACTTCCGTGCTGTGATAGCCGTCCACGACCTGGATCGCGCTCAAGCCGAGATGGCCCTTGGTGCCGGTGACATAGCCGCCCGCCACCACCCGCGCTCCGGCGGCTTCCGCCATTCGGCGCAAGGCAGGGGGAACGGAGGCACGAGTGTCGATCACCGCCGCGAGTCCGCCGCCCGCGGCCAGGATGTCGGCGGCGGTGCGCCAGCCGTCGTCGCTCGACGTGAACACGGCAAGGCGTCGGCCCGGCAGCACGCCGTAGCGGTTGAGATAGGTCCGTACCGCGCCGGCCAGCATCACGCCGGGCCGGTCGTTGCCGCCGAAGACGTGCGGACGCTCGATGGCGCCGGCCGCGAGCACCGCGCGCTTGGCCACGATCCGCCACAGGCGCTGGCGCGGGGCGTGCGCAACCGGGACCGCGACATGGTCGGAGACACGCTCGACCGCGCCGTAGGCGCCGTGATCGTAGACGCCGAACAGGGTGGTGCGCGACAGGATGCGCACCTCGGGAAGACTCTCCAGCTCGGCCACCACCCGGGCGGCCCAGTCGGCTCCGCTCGCACCGCCGATCTCGCGCCGCTCGGCGAGCAGCCGGCCGCCGGTGGCGAAATCCTCGTCGACCAAGATCACGCGGGCGCCGGAGCGACCGGCGGCGAGCGCTGCCGAGAGCCCGGCCGGGCCGCCGCCGATGACGAGCACGTCGCAATGGGCGTGGGCGTGGTCGTAGGTGTCGGGGTCAGGAGCGTCGGCGGCACGCCCCAGGCC
>JAGTAM010000640.1 GCA_023422485.1 Pseudomonadota bacterium
GGCCCGTCACCGTCCGCGTGGTGCCGACGATGGGGCGCCGACGACGCGCCTGCCGATAGCGCTCGAGATCGGCATCGTGCCGATCCCGCATCGGTTCGGGCATCAGGAGGCCGACATCCTGGCCGACCGCCTCGTCGGCCGCGTAGCCGAACAGGCGCTCGGCCGCCGGGTTGAAGGAATGGATCAGGCCCGCCTCGTCGATGACCACCATCGCCTCCGGCACGGTGTCGAGAATCGAGCGCAGATGCGCCTCGCGGGCGCGCAGTTCCGCCTCCACCTGCTTCTGCTCATCGATGCTGAAGACGACGCCACGGTGCCGACGGGGCCGCCCCTCGGCATCGAGATGCACCTGCCCCCGCGAGCGCAGCCAGCCGCCCCGCCCGTTCGGCGGCCTGACGCGGTAATCGACCTCGTAGCTGCCGCCGGCCCGCAGCACGCTCTCGATGGCCGCGGCGCGGGCCCGGCGATCGTCCGGATGCACCAGGTCCTGGGTGGCGGCGAAGGTCGTCAGTTGGTCGGACGGAATGCCGAAGAGGCAGGCACAGCCCTGCGAGGCGGTGACGCGGCCCGTCGGGATATCCAGGGACCAGAGGCAGACTCCGACCTCGTGGAGGGTCTGCCGGAAATCCTCGACGGTCAGACCCTCATCGCCACCCTGAGCCGTATCGGACGCCACAACAGGAAGCGTCATCGATTCCATCCCGGAAGTCGCTGCGCAGAACACAAAGCTCATTGCCACACGAAGCCAACGCCGATCGTGTCATTTGATAAAATATCATCAGAACTTGCGGTCGTGCTCCGTGAACACGGAAGACTCTTTGATAAAGGTTACGCAATTCTTGCTTGTATGAAAAGGCGGAATATGAGGAAAATTGGCCGATGATCGGCCAAAGATCGGCTGAGCACAACTTTTGCTATACGAATAGGCATTTCCAGGGACGATCGCGCCAGCGGATCGATGCGGGTCCCCGATCGCGGCTTGCCCCTTGCGCTGGATCAAGGCCGGTGGGTTCCGGTCGCTTCAACGATGGGTCGATTCAGACCGGAGTCCCAGCCATGTCCCAACAGGCCTCGTCAGCGCTCGCGGGTATCCGCGACGTCCTCGTCGGCATTGCCGTGGAAAACGAAGGCGAGACGGACTCGTCGGCCATCGGCTACGGCCTGACGCTGGCGAAGGCAGCCGGCGCCCACCTGACCCTTCAATCGGCCTCCTGGCGTCTCTCCGGCGACGACCGCTGGATCAGCGGTTTCGACGACGGCAGCGTCGCGGACATCGACCGCCGCCTCGACGCCCTGGCCCGCGCCATCGCGGAGCGCGCCGCGGGCGATGCGCGGCTGGCGGGTGTCGTCTGCACCACGGAGACGCCGAGCCTGCCCTATCCGGCCGTCATCCGCCGGCTGGCGGAACAGGCGCGCCTGCACGATCTGACGATCCTGGATGCCGGGATCTGGACCTGCGACCTCGACCGCGAGGCACTCGAAGCGACCCTGTTCGAGAGCGGCCGCCCGGTCATCGCGGTCCCGCCGGGACACGCCGTCTTCGCCGGCCGCCGGATCATCGTCGCCTGGGACGGCAGCGCCCCGGCGGCGCGGGCCGCCAACGACGCGATGCCGCTCCTGCGCGCCGCCGAGGCGGTGGAGATCGTCACCGTCGGCAACGCGGCGGAGATCCAGGACGCGGTGCCCGGTGCCGAGTTCGCGCCTCATCTGGCCCGGCACGGGGTGAACGTCATCGTCAACGACCTGCCCGTCTCCGGCTCGATCGGGGACACCCTGCGGTCGCAGGCCGGCCTGTTCCGGGCCGACATGATCGTGATGGGCGCCTACCGCCATTCGCGCGCGCGCCAGTTCTTCTTCGGCGGCGTGACGCGCTCGCTCCTGCGCAGCTGTCCGGTGCCGTTGTTCCTGTCGCGCTGAGGACCCGAACCGGAACCATCTTTTGCTAACTTCGATGCGTGATTTGGCGGCCTCCCGTGCAGAAGAGGAGCCGCCTTCACGTTTCGGCAAGGGAGGGCGGCGTTAGTGGCTCTGTCCACCATAGGATCGCCGTCAGAGCACCGGGCTGGGCATGGGGGACTGAACACAGGCCTGGGACACCACTCGATGCTCGCTCTCGTCCTTGACGACGCCGAGATGAACAACTTGGTGATGGTGGCCTCCCTGCGGCCGCTCGCCGGATGCGTGCCGCACGCCTTCACCGTGCCGGCGGAGGCGCTCGCCTTTGCCGAGAGCCGTGCCTGCGAGATCGGCGTCGTCATCACCGACTACGAGATGCCGGGCATGAACGGCATCGAGTTCATCCGGGCCGTGCGACGCATCCCCGGTCTCGCCGTCGTGCCCACGGTCATGGTCACGAGCCACGATCAGCGCAGCCTGCGCCGCGAGGCGCTGGAGGCGGGTGCCACCGACTTCCTCACCAAGCCCGCCGACGCGGTCGAGATCCGTGCCCGCGTCACGAACCTGCTCGCCCTCTCGGAGGCCCACCGGGCGCAGCGCGACCACGCCGCGCAGCTCGCCCGCGAGATCGCGGCGGCGGTGGCGATGGTCGAGGAACGCGAGCGCGAGATCGTCTCGACCCTCATGCGCGCCGCCGAGCACCGGGATTCCGACACCGGCGACCATATCGCGCGGGTCTCTGCCTATGTCGGGCTGATCGCCGAGGCGATGGGCCTGTCCGCTTCCGACACCCGGCAGATGTGCCTGGCCGCGACCATGCACGATGTCGGCAAGATCGCCGTGCCAGACGCCATCCTGCTCAAGCCGGGCGCCCTCACGCCCGAGGAGCGCCGGGAAATGGAGCAGCACGCCGACCGGGGCCGGCGCATCCTGAGCGGCAGCGAATCGCCGGTCATGCGGCTCGCCGCCGAGATCGCGGGAAGCCACCACGAGCGCTGGGACGGGGCCGGCTA
>JAGTAM010000642.1 GCA_023422485.1 Pseudomonadota bacterium
CGATGATGTTGACCCGCGGCTTCTCCCCGGGCTTGCGCTCGGGACGGGCCGGAATGCCTTTCTTGGCAAAGCGCCGGGCGCCGTATTCCTGCCAGAGCCAGCTCATCGCCCGGTCGGCGGATTGCCACTGATCCTCATCGATGGTGCGCGGCAGGAAGCGCTGGAGCCCGGTGCCCTCCGGAGTGACGCCGCCGCCGATCATCTCGGCGATGGAGCCCGTCACCACGACGCTGGGCTGGCCCGGATCGAGCGTCGCGTGCGCCCGCTTCATCGCGCCTTCGGTGCCGTGGCGGCCGAGTTCCTCTTCCGCCAGCCCGGTGACGACGATCGGCAATTCGTGCGGCGGCAGCGCGTCGGTGTAGTGCAGCACCGAGGTGACCGGCAGGTTCTCGCAGCCCACGGGGCCGTCGATGACCACCTGCAGGCCCTTGATCGCCGTGAAGACGTAGACCGCCCCCCAGTAGCCGCCGGCGCGGTCGTGATCGATGACGAGCATCAGACCATCTCCCCGATCGGCTTCAGGGGAGCCGCCGCCTTCGGCGCCGTCTTGAGGGTCGGCACCTCCTGCCAGATGCCGGCGGCGTGGCCGGTGCCAACACCCTCGAAGAAGGCGCGCATGGCGTCGAAGCGGGGCCGGTTGGCGAGCGCAGCGTTGACGACTTTGGCCAGAGAGCCGGCTCCGGCCGCGCCCATCAGCGGGCGCGCCGAGATCAGGTTGGTGAAGTAGAGCGCGGGCGTGCCGGCCTCCTTCGCCTTCTGCACCACCGGGGTTGTGCCGATGGCGAGATCCGGCCGGAATTCGTTGAACGCGGCGAGGTCGTCTTCCAGCGAGGCGCGGTAGCGGATGGTGACGCCGCGTTCCTCCAGCCATGCCCGGTCCGGCTCGGACCAGGGCGTGCGCGGGCAGGCGGTGCCGACATAAGGCACCTCGGCGCCGCTCTCGACGAGGAGGCGCGCGACGAGGAGTTCCGAGCCCTCGTAGCCGGACAGCGTGATGCGTCCGCGGATCGGCGCCGAAGCCAGCGCCCCTCGGATCGCCGGCAGAAGCCGATTCTGCGCCGCTGCGATTTTTTCCCGCGGGACGTCGCAGGCGTTGCCGATCGCCTCCAGCCACTCGGCGGTGCCGTCGTGGCCGACGGGGGCGGAGCCCACCACCGGCCGCCCGGCCGCCTCGAACTCGCGCACGCTCGCGGTGTAGAACGGGTGGATCGCCGCCACCGCCGCCGCGTCGAGGGCGCCGTAGAGTTCGCGCCATTCCCGCGTCGGCACGACCGGACCGGCGCTGAGGCCGAGCGGTTCGAGGAGCCCGCCGATCACCACGGGATCGGCCGGGAACATCTCGCCGAGCAGCGCGACGGACGGACGCTCCGAGCGCCCCCCGCGCGGGGCCTGGACCGGGCCGCTCTCAGCCTCGCTGCGGGCGAACTTCAACATGGCGCCGGCCAGCACGTCCTTGGCCTCGGCATGGGTCGGCACGCCGAAGCCCGGCACGTCGATGCCGATGACGCGCACCCCGTCGATCTGCTTCGGCAGCAGCCGCAGCGGCACGCCCGAGGCGGTCGGAACGCAGAGGTTGATGACGACGATCGCGTCGTAGTCCTGCGGGTTGGCCGAGGCGTGGACCGCCTCGCGGATGTCCTCGAACAGCTTGCCGGTGACGAGCGTCTCGGAGTTGAACGGCACGTAGCCGACGCTTCGGCGCGCACCGTAGAAATGCGACGTGAAGGTCAAGCCGTAGACGCAGCAGGCGGAGCCCGAGAGGATCGTCATCGTGCGCCGCATGCGCAGGCCGACGCGCAGGGATCCGAAGGCCGGGCACATGCTCTGCGGCTGGTCGTGCGGACCGGCCGGATAGTCCCGCCGGTACTGCTCCAGTGTTCCGGACAGGCCGGCGGCCTCGGCAGCCGCGCGCATCGTGTCCTTGCCGGCGTGACAGCCGAGCCCGTCGCCCTGCGTCGCGGCGAGATCGATGCCTTCGGGGCGGCGGGCGCGAAGCGCGGTGATGTCGAGGCTGACCGCCATGGCTCAGACCTCGTCGTAGACGACTTCGAGGGACGGCTTGGTGAGACTGGCTCGCCCGCACATGTCCTCGAGGGTGGCGGGCTCCAGCACCACGTCGCGCCCGGTGGCCTCGCTGGAGAACAGGCCGAGCAGCCCGTCCTGGCTCAGGGGCTTCGGCTGATGCGGCGCGGCCGCCGCCACGTTCTGCGCGAGGTCGGCGAAGAGCGAGCCCCAGCGCCCGTCGGGCTTGCCGATGATCTCGTAATTCGCGCTCTTGCGACGGATGTCGTCGTCGGCCGGGATCGAGGCCAGCACCGGAATGCCCGCCGCGTCGGCGAAGGCCTGCGCCTCGCCCGTGCCGTCGTCCTTGTTGATGACGAGGCCGCCGACGCCGACATTGCCGCCCATCTTGCGGAAGTATTCGACCGCCGAGCAGACGTTGTTGGCGACGTAGAGCGATTGCAGGTCGTTCGAGCCGACGACGATGACCTTCTGGCACATGTCGCGGGCGATCGGCAGGCCGAAGCCGCCGCAGACCACGTCGCCGAGGAAATCGAGCAGGACGTAGTCGAAGCCCCATTCGTGGAAGCCGAGCTTTTCCAGGAGCTCGAAGCCGTGGATGATGCCGCGCCCGCCGCAGCCGCGCCCGACTTCGGGCCCGCCGAGTTCCATCGCGTAGACGCCGTCGCGCTTGAAGCAGACATCGCCGATGGCGACCGCCTCGCCCGCGAGCTTCTTCCGGGTCGAAGTCTCGATGATGGTCGGGCAGGCGCGCCCGCCGAACAGGAGCGAGGTCGTGTCGCTCTTCGGGTCGCAGCCGATCAGCAGCACCTTCTTGCCCTGCTGAGCCATCATGTAGCTGAGATTGGCCAGGGTGAACGACTTGCCGATGCCGCCCTTGCCGTAGATCGCGATCACTTGCGTCTCGCGCTTCACTTCGCCAGTGGCGACCGGATCGGGCTCGATGGCGGCCTCGGCCCGCAGCGTCGCCGCGGCGTTCAGCGCCGCCTTGTTGAGCTGAAGGTTCATGAGCAGGTCCTCCAATCGAGGATCATCTTCAGGCAGGCCGGATCGGCGAAGGCCGTGCGGTAGGCCTCCCCCGCCGCCGTGGCGGGCACCCGGTGGGTGATCAGTCCGTCGAGCGAGAGGCTTCCAGCCTCGATCAGAGCCCGGACGGCGGCGAGGTCGCCCGGCCGCCACTCTGCCGAGACCCGGATGCGGGCCTCGCGCAGGAAGGCGGGCGGGAAGGCGAAGGCCAGCGGCGCCTCGTAGAAGCCGGCGAGCACGATCTCGCCGCCGGGGGCGAGACGGCCGATCAGCGTGTCGAGCCCACTCGAATCGCCGCTGACGTCGGTGATGGTGGCGTAGTCGCGTACCGGGTCGTCGTCGGGGGCGCGCACGGCGTAGCCGAAAGTGCCCTTGGCCCGGAGCGGCTCGCGCTCCCACACCACCGGTTCGCCGCCTGCAAGCACCGTCAGCCGGGCGAGGAGCCGACCGAGCACGCCGTGGCCGACGATCAGGCTGCGCTCGCCGGGGACGATGCCGGACAGGGCGTGGTAGGCGGTCGCGGCGAGCGCGATCAGGCAGGCGCGGTCGCCGAGCGCGGCATCCACGGGCACGAGGCGGGAGGCCGGGGCGATCAGGTGCGAGGCCGCGCCGCCGAACAGGCCGTTGACATCACCGAAACAGCGGGCGCCCGGCACGAACACGGTCTGTCCGATGCACAGGCCGCTGCCGGCCGCCGTCTCGACCACCGTGCCGACGGACTCGTAGCCCGGCACCAGGGGGTAGCCCATGCCGGGGAAAGGCGGCATCCGACCGGACCAGAGCAATCGCTCGGTGCCTGTGCTGATCCCGCTCCAGGACACGGCGACGATCGCATCTCCCTCGACCGCGGGCGTGAGTGCGAGACGGCTGAGCGCCAAGTGCTCCGGTCGTTCAAGGACGACGGCCAATGCGTCCATGTCCCTGTCTCCGCCGTGTTCAGGTTGCGACTCTACGGGCTGCAGGATCGCTTTGTGTCATCCTAGATAGACACTATAGAACGTCAAGCGTTGATTACGTTCGGATCAGCGTGAGGCTGTGATCAGTCGCGCCAGAAGGGGGCGACGGGTTGAATGCTCACGGATTCCGATGAAGCCGGCCTGCCTCAGCATCGCGGAGATCTCTCCGGCGGTGCGCGGCCGGCCACTGCCCATCGCCAGGAGATAGAAGCCGAAATAGGCGTCGCCGACGGGCTCGGCGCCGGCCGTGCCGGCGAGCGGTTCGGCGATCGCGAGGCCGCCGCCCGGCGGCAATACCGCGTGCACCGCGCGCAGGAGCACCATGGCTCTGGCATCGTCGTGGTCGTGAAGCACTCTCACGAGCGTGATGATGTCGGCGCCCACCGGCAGGGGAGCGTCGAGGAACGTCTGGCCGAAGCAGGCTATGCGGTCGCCGAGGCCTTCGGCCGAGAGCCGCGCCGCCGCCCGTTCTGCGACGGGAGGAAGATCGAGCAGGCGCAGCGCCAGGTCCGGGTAGCGGCGGGCGGCGTGGGTCAGGAAGACGCCCTCGCCTCCCCCGACATCCATCAGGCAGGCGCGGCCGGCGAGCGGCAGCGCATCGAGCACGTCGCCCGCGATCAGCGCCTGCGAGGCCGCCATCAGCCCGCTATAGGCAGCGACCGAATCAGGACCGATCGGTGCGGTGCGCCCGTCGTCGGCATAGGGCCAGTAGCCCGCCAGCCGGGTCGGTCCTGACTCGCCGCGCAGCAGCGCGACCGGATCGGCCAGATCCGCGTAGAGCATCGCGTGATGCTCGATCATCCGGGCGATCGAAGGGTTGCCGATCAGGGCCGCGCCGAGGTCGGCGAGGGCGAATCGGCCGTCGGGCAGGCGCGCGATCAAATCGAGTGAGACCGCGGCCCGCAGCAGGGTCAGGCATCGATCCAGAGGCAGGCCTAGTCGGCGGGCGATAGTCTCGGAGGGGAGCGGACCGTCCTGCAGCAATCCGAACACATCGAGCCGGACGCATGCGAACAGAACCTGCGCGTAGACGAAGCCGGCGCAGAGATCGAACAGAGCCCGCGTGTTGCGGTGCGCGGTCCGGCGGGTGAGGGGAAACCCGGCCGCCCAGCGCTGGAAGCGGGGCGAGGCCACCAGCCGGTTGCGGAGGCCGAGCCAGCGCTCGCGCCAGCCGTGATGCCGGGGCGCCCGCCCGATCTCCGTCATCGCAGCCGGCGCCACGGCGGACTCAAGCCGCTTCGCGTAGGGAAGCGGGCAGGAACAGGCGCGTCTGCGCCTCGATCTCGGCGCGCATCGCGGCCTGCCCCAGACAGTCCGGGATCACCTCGATCGCCTCCCGTGTCAGCCGCCTGAGCCGCTCCAGGGCGCCGCTCATCCCCAACAGGGCGGCGGCGTTCGGGCGCCCGAGGGTCGCGTCGCGGCCGGCGGGCTTGCCGATCTCCTCCTGGCGGCAGGCCACGTCGCGCAGGTCGTCGGCGACTTGGTAAGCCTCGCCGAGACATTCGCCGAGCAGGCGCCAGGGCAAGGGCGCCGCGCCCGCCGCCGCCGCACCCGCAACGGTGGCGGCGGCGAACAGCGCGCCGGTCTTGGCCTGCTGGTACTCGACCAGATCGACATGCGGCTCGGATTCCCAGGCTTGTCCCGCGACGATGCCCGAGGGCGAGCCGACGGCGCGGGCCACGAGGCCGACCAGGGAAGCGAGCCGGGCGGGCGAGCGGGCGGTGCCGCGCGCCAGGGTTTCGAAGGCCGCAACGATCAGCGCATCGCCGGTCAGGACGGCGATCGGGACGCCGAAAGCGGCATGGACCGACGGCTTCTGGCGGCGCATCGGCGCGTCGTCGAAGCAGGGCAGGTCATCGTGGACGAGCGAGGCGCAGTGCAGCAGCTCGATCGCTGCTGCAGCGGCGTCGGAAGCGGCGGGATCGTCGTCGCCGCAGGCCTGGGCGACGGCGAGGCAGAGCCGCGGGCGGATTCGGTGGCCGCCGGGAAACACCGCATAGCGGATCGACTCGGCGAGGAGCGGCGGGGCGCCCGGCGCCTCCGCATGCGATACCGCCACGTCGAGCACCGCCTCGATCCGCCGACCGACATCCATAGCGACCTCCCGGGTCAATTCATGTTGTCTTGCTCATGTGTCAATTATGATTGACACTAATCGCGGATCGGATCAACGCCGATAGCTGGGTGAAGCGAGCATCTTTCGATGGAGAAGCGCGTCATCGTGATCGGCGCCGGGATCGGCGGTCTTGCGGCGGCGGCGAGTCTCGCCGCGAAAGGTCTCGACGTGACGGTGCTGGAGCGGGCGCCATCCGTCGGCGGCAAGATGCGGTCGGTCCCTGTCGGCGGCATCCCGGTCGAGGCGGGTCCGACCGTCTTCACCATGCGCTGGGTCTTCGATGAGCTCTTCGCCGAGGCCGGCTCCAGCCTCGAGTCGCAAATCGAGCTTCGCCCGGCCTCCTTGCTCGCCCGTCACGCCTGGAACGAGCGCGAACGGCTCGATCTGTTCGCCGATATCGAGGCCTCCGCCGACGCGATCGGCACCTTCGCGGGTGCGAGGGAGGCGGAGGGCTACCGCCGCTTCTGCGCCCGCGCTTCGGAGGTCTACCGGACGCTGGAGGGGCCGTTCATCCGCGCCGACCGGCCGAGCCCCGTCGATCTCGCCCAGCGCGTCGGCCTGTCGGGAATCGGCAGCCTCTGGCGCATCCAGCCCTTCGCAACCCTGTGGTCGGCACTCGGCGAGTATTTTCGCGATCCGCGCCTGCGTCAGCTCTTCGGGCGCTACGCCACCTATTGCGGCGCCTCGCCGTTCGAGGCGCCGGCGACCCTGATGCTGGTCGCCCATGTCGAGCAGGCCGGCGTCTGGACCGTCGAGGGCGGGTTGAGCCGGCTCGCGGGCGCCGTCGCCGGCCTGGTCGAGCGGCAGGGCGGCACGATCCGCACCGGCGCGCAGGTGGCGCGAATCCGAGCCGAGGGCGGCCGCGTCGCCGGGGTTGAGCTGGCCGATGGCGAGCGCATCGCCGCCGATGCGGTGATCGCCAATGTGGACGTGGCTGCGCTCGGCGCGGGCCTGCTCGGCCCCGACGCGAGCGCTGCCGGTGACCGCGTTCCGCCCCGCGAGCGCTCTCTCTCGGCGGCGACCTTCTGCCTGAAGGCGCGGGCGACGGGCTTCGACCTCGCCCACCACAGCGTGTTCTTCTCGGCCGATTACCGGGCGGAGTTCGACGCAATCCTTCGCGGACGTCGCCTGCCGCCGGACCCGACCGTCTATGTCTGCGCCCAGGATCGGGACGGCGATGGCGGATCGGTGCCGGAGGGTGCGGAACGCCTGCTTCTTCTCGTCAACGCCCCGGCCGATGGCGGGGAACGCTCACTTGCCTCTCGGGAGATCGCCGCATGCGAGACGAATATCCTGCGCAAGCTCTCGGCCTGCGGACTGACCCTCGAGCCGACGGGATCGGCGACGATCACGACGCCGGAGGATTTCGCACGGCTGTTTCCGGGGACGGGGGGCGCCCTCTACGGCCGGGCCTCGCACGGCTGGACGGCGACCTTCAAGCGGCCGGGGGCGCGGACCCGGGTGCCGGGGCTCTACCTCGCGGGGGGGAGCGTGCATCCGGGACCGGGGGTCCCGATGGCGGCGCAGTCGGGCCGGCTCGCGGCGGCGGCACTGCGCGCGGACCTCGATTCGACGGCGCGGTCGCGCGGGGCGGTTACGTCTGGTGGTACGTCGATGCGGTGAGCGAGGACGGGCGCCAGGGGCTTACGATCATCGCCTTCATCGGCAGCGTGTTCTCCCCCTACTACGCCTGGGACGCGAAGCGCGACCCGTTCGCCCACTGCGCCGTCAACGTCGTGCTCTATGGCGAGCGGGCAAATCGCTTCGCCATGACCGAGCGCAACGCGGCCGCCCTCACCCGCGAGGCGGCAAGCTTCAGCCTGGGGCCGTCCTCGCTCGAATGGGACGGCAGCGTGCTCACCATCCGCCTCGACGAGCGCGGTGCGCCGCTGCCGCAGGCCGTGCGCGGCACCGTGCGGGTGCGGCCGAGGGCGCTGACGGCACAGCCCTTCACCCTCGACGCGCACGGCCTGCACCGCTGGTGGCCGATGGCGCCGGATTGCGAGGTCGAGGCCGATTTTTCCGCGCCCTCGATCGCATGGCGCGGCAGCGGATACCACGACACCAACGACGGCGACGGCGCCCTGGAAGATGCCTTCACGGACTGGACGTGGTGCCGCGCGCCGCTCAAGCGCGGCTCGGCCATCCTCTACGACGTGCGCCGGACCGATGGCAGCGGCCAGAACCTGACGCTGCGCTTCGATGCCGACGGCACCCGCCGCGAGATGCGCCCGCCGCTCGCGGCCGGCCTGCCGCCGACCGGCCTGTGGCGGATGCCGCGCACCACGCGCAGCGACGATGGACGAGCGCAGGTCGTGCGCACCTTCGAGGACACGCCGTTCTACGCCCGCTCGCTGCTGGCCTCGACACTGGACGACGAGGCGGTGCAGCCAGTGCACGAGAGCCTCTCGCTCAAGCGCTTTCGCAATCCGCTGGTGCGGCTGATGCTTCCGTTCCGAATGCCGCGACGGATCAGTTGAGATCGATCATCCGATTTTCGCTCCCGCCTCGTCCTTGCGCTCGTGGCGCAGCAGCAGCGGCGTCTGCGCGAGCGCGAAGGCGATGGTGATCGGCATGATGCCGAACACTTTGAAGCTCACCCAGAAATCCTCGGTCTGCGTGCGCCAGACGACCTCGTTGAGGACGGCGAGCGCGAGGAAGAACAGGCCCCAGCGGAAGGTGAGCTTGCGCCAGCCCTCGTCCGTCAACGCGAACATGCTGTCGAGCACCACCGACAGCAGAGACTTGTTGAAGACGAGCCCACCGAGCAGGACGAGGCCGAACAGCGTGTTCACGATGGTCGGCTTCATCATGATGAAGGTCTTGTCCTGAAGCGCCAGCGTCAGGCCGCCGAACACGAGAACCACGACCCCGGAGACGAGCGGCATGATCGGCAGACGCCGCAGCAGGGCGAAATGCACGCCGAGGGCGATCGTCGTGGCGAGGATGAACACCCCGGTCGCCACGAACAGCTTGCTGTCCGCGCTCACGCCGAAGCGCTCGGCATAGGCGTTGCTGAAGAAGAAGACCGCGAGCGGGCCGACCTCCAACGCCAGCTTGAGGAGCGGCGGCAGATGCCGGCGCGGCGGAACGCTCTCGACCTTCATGCTGAGGTTCTCACACGGCTCCGAGGGGGCAGCAGGCAATCGGTTACTCCTTAGGAAGACCGGTGATCGCCCGGGCGAAATCCCGCGCGGCGAACGGCTCCAGATCCTCCACACCCTCGCCGACTCCGATGAAATGCACGGGCAGGCCGAACTTCGCGGCGAGTGCCACCAGAATACCGCCTCGGGCGGTTCCGTCGAGCTTCGTCATCACGAGGCCCGAGACGGGGGCCGCCTGCGAGAACAGCTCGACCTGGCTCAGTGCGTTCTGGCCGACGGTCGCGTCGAGCACCAGAAGGGTGGCGTGGGGCGCTTCCGGGTCGAGCTTGCGGATGACGCGCACGATCTTTTCCAGCTCCGCCATCAGCCCCGCCTTGTTCTGCAGGCGTCCGGCGGTGTCGATGAGAAGCACGTCGGTGCCGTTCTCCCGCGCCTCCTTGAAGGCGTCGAAGGCGAGGCCGGCCGCGTCGGACCCTTGTTCGCGGCTGATGACGGGCGTCCCGGTGCGTTCACCCCAGACGCGGAGCTGCTCGATCGCCGCCGCGCGGAACGTGTCGCCCGCCGCCAGCATGACATTGCGCCCTTCCGCCTTGAACTTCAGCGAGAGCTTGCCGATCGTCGTCGTCTTGCCGGCGCCGTTCACGCCGACCGTCAGGATCACGTAGGGCTTCTTGGCCGAATCAATTTCGATCGGTTGAGCCACCGGTTCCAGCGCCCGCTCGATTTCGCTGGCGAGGATGGCGCGCACCTCATCGGGCGAGATGCCCTTCTCGTAGCGGCCTTTGCCGACGGCCTCCGACATGCGCATCGCCGTCTCCACGCCGAAATCGGCCTGGATCAGCGCGTCCTCCAGATCCTCCAGGGTGGTCGCGTCGAGCTTGCGCTTGGTGAAGAGGCCCGTCACCCGGTCCGACAGGGCGGACGAGGTGCGGCGCATCCCGGCGGTGAGCCGCGACCACCAGCCCCGCTTCTCCGTGCCCTCGACGGCACCGGAGATCGCATCGCTGGCAAGAGCCGCGGCGGAATCGACGGGCTGGATGTCGGCCTCGGCGGGCGCTTGGGTCTCGGCGGGCACTTCAGCCTCGGCGATCGGTTGGACCGCCGGGGCGGCCTGAGCCGTGTCATCGCCGGTCAGGCGTGACCACCAGTTCCGCTTCTCCGCCGGCTCGCCCGCGGGCGCCTGGCTTTCTACCTCTGGTTCTGCCTCCGGCTCGTCCGGCTCCGGCGCCTCTCCTGACGGCGGCTGCGGCTCCGGCTGGAGGTCGGCCCCCTCCACTTCGTCCGGGATGCGGTTCTTGTCGGGATCGTCGGGTGCTGGTTCGCTGACGGGCGGCGGCACGTGGGCGACGTCGTCCGCCGCGGTGGTGAAGTCCGGCAATCCCTCCGATTCGGAGGCTGGCGACAGCGGATCCGGGGTGACCGGCTCGTCGGCCGGCTCCTGAGCCGTCTCCTGAGCCGGTTGATCCTCGGCGGGCACCGATTCGGCGGGCTTCGTCTCGGGCGTGCCCTTGCGCCCGAACAGGCGTCCGAACCAGCCGGGCTTCTCGTCGTCGCTCATCCCCGTTCCTTGCTCGAAACTTGCCTGTCTCAGTCTTGCCCGCGACGATCCGGCATCTTAGCCCGTGAGGCATGAACGCGCGTGTTTCAGTGCCGGATCGCACCGTCGAACCGGACATAGGTCTTTCCCTGCTCTACCGCGATGCCCTGATGCTCGTCATCGACAAGCCGGCGGGTTTGCCGGTGCATCCGGGCCCGAAGGGCGGGCCGACCTTGACCGACCGCCTCGACGCTCTCCGCTTCGGCCTGCCGCGCCGGCCCGAGGCGGCGCACCGACTCGACCGCGACACGTCGGGCTGCCTCGTGCTCGGCCGCCACGCCAAGGCCCTCGCGCGTTTGAACCGCCTGTTCGCCGAGAGCAAGGTGGACAAGACCTACTGGGCTCTGGTCGAGGGCGGTCCCGAGGAGACGGAGGGGCGCATCGACCTGCCGCTCGCCAAGCGCTCGGACGATCCGCGCAGTTGGTGGATGAAGACCGACCCGGCCGGGGCGCCGTCGCTGACGCTGTACCGGGTGCTCGGGCGGGCAGAGGGGATGGCGTGGCTCGAACTGAAGCCGGTGACCGGGCGCACGCACCAACTCCGGGTTCACTGCGCCGCGATGGGCTGGCCGATCCGCGGCGACGCGATTTACGGGGATGCCCCGCGGGAAGGGCCGGGGCTGCAGCTCCATGCGCGGGGCTTGAGCTTGCCGCTCTATCCGAAGCGCGAGGCGATCATCGTGGAAGCCCCGGCACCGGCACATATGCGGGCGGATCTGGAGGCGTGCGGGCTGGCGGCCTGATCGCTGAAACGCGCTTGCCCCAGCGGAAGAGGGATTGTCGGGCCGCCCTCACGCGGCGAGCAGAGCCTGCCCGTCATGTCCTGTCACGACGACGTCGCGAATCTCTCCCGCCGGGACGATCTCCGTGAAACGCACCGGCGTGAACGCTTCGGTTCGCCCGGTACCACCCCTCTCGGTCAAAACCCAG
>JAGTAM010000666.1 GCA_023422485.1 Pseudomonadota bacterium
GCGCGAAGACGCACGACGATGTAGCGCGAGGTCGCGAGGTCCGAGGTCTCGGGATAGTCCTCGCGGAAATGCGCGCCCCGACTGTCGGTGCGGGCGAGCGCTGCCCGCGCAATGGCCTGCGAGACCAGCACGAGATTTTCCAGGTTCAGTCGGTCCATCCAGGTCAGCGCGTAGCGACGATCGCCGTCGGGAGCGCCCGACCGGGCGACGGCCTCGGCGAGACCGTCGAGGGTCGTCAGCGCGCGCTCCAGGCCGGCGGCGTCGCGAAGGATGCCGACATCATTCCACATCGTCTCGTAGAGCGCCTCGCGGATCGCCGGCAGCGCGTCCGCGGGACGGCCGAGGGGGCCGTAGGTACGGGCGAGCCCGGCTTCGATCGCGTGCGGATCGGGCTCGGCGAGACTTCCATCCCGCTTCACGGCTCGGGCCATCGATTGGCCGGCGAGACCACCGAACACAGTGGAATTCGCCACCCCGTTGCCGCCAAGCCGGTTCGCCCCGTGTACGCCGCCGGTATCTTCACCGGCCGCATAGAGGTGCGGCATCGCGGTGGTGCAATCGGCCGCGAAGGCGATGCCTCCCATCATGTAATGGGCCGTCGGGATCACCTCGACCCGACCGCCCGCAAGATCGAAGCCGCAATCGGCGCAGCGCTCGACCATGCCCTTGAACTTGCGGCGCACGTCCTCGGGGCCGAGATGGCTCATCTGGATGTGGACGCCCCCGCTCGGCGTGGCGAAGCCCTCGCGGATACGACGCATGATCGAGCGGCTGACGACGTCTCGTGTGGCCCGCTCCCCGCGCGGATCGTAAACGTGCATGAAGCGCTCGCCGGTCGAATCGAGCAGCCAGCCGCCCGCCCCGCGCAGGCCCTCCTCCAGTACCGTGCCGGTCATGCGCGTGCCGGCCCCGGCGAGCAGGCCCGTGGGATGGAACTGCACCATCTCCATGTCGCGCAAGGGAAGTCCCGCGCGCAGAGCCATGGCGAGCCCGTCGCACGACTTGTCGCCCGACGGCGTGTGGTACTTATACATGGTCGGGCCGCCGCCGGTGGCGAGCAGCACGGCCTTGGCCCGCACCAGCTTCGCCTCGCCGGTGCGCATGTCGAGCATTAGCACGCCCGCGAGCCCCGACCCGTCGCGGGCCGGGATCAGCTCCAGCGCCCGGTGATCTTCCAGGCGCCGCACATCGCGCCGCCAGACCTGTTCGGAGAGCCGGTTGATGATCTCGATGCCGGTGAGGTCGCCCTTGTGCACCGTGCGGTCGAAGGTCTGCCCTGCGAAGGCCTTCTGGTGGACGCTGCCGTCCGGGTTCCGGTCGAAGAAGCAGCCGAGCTCGGTCTCCAGCTCGCGGATGCGCACCTGCGCCTCGGTGACGAGCGTCCAGGCGAGCGCCTGATCGTTCAGCCACTTGCCGCCCTCGACCGTGTCCATGAAGTGGCGCTCGACCGAGTCGCCCGGCGCCAGCGCCACGTTGTAGCCGCCCTGGACCATGCGGGTGCAGCCGCACTTGCCGAGCAGACCCTTCACCGCGACCGTCACGTCGAGGTCGGGCGCGGTCTTCTTGGCGTGGAGTGCTGCGAACAGACCCGCTCCGCCTGAGCCGAGGATGAGGATGTCGGTTCGGACCTCCGCGAGGTTCATCGCGCGTTCTCCAGGCTGGCGACGACCGCGTCGCGACGGGCGGCGACATCGCGCTGCACTTCGGAGAAGAGCGATCCGCCATGCGAATCCATCCCCACCAGCAGCGGGCCGAAATCGCGGATCGCGAAGCGCCACAGGCTCTCGGGATGCAGGTCGTCCATGTCGACGTCCTCGATCCGCTCGATCCAGGTGGTCTCCAGCGCCGCCGCACCGCCGACGATGGCGAGGTAGGCGCCGCCTCGCTCGGCGAAGGCCTTGAGCGTCGCTGGCCCCATGCCGCCCTTGCCGACGATCAGACGCACGCCCTCGCGCGCCATGAGCGCGTCGGTGAAGCGCTCCATGCGCATCGAAGTGGTGGTGCCGATGCAGAAGGGCGCGTAGCCGACCGGCGCTTCCGGCGACGGCGCGACCCGGTGAACGTTCGGCGCGGTGTGGATCACTGCGTGGCCGGCGAGATCGAGACGGGTGCGGCGGTCCCGGTCGAACATGTGGATCAGCGTGGCGTCGCGGATGCCGAAGAGCCAGCGCCGCAAGGTCACGGTGTCGCCGATACGCAGCGCCCGGATCTCGGCCTCGGTGGCCGGCATGTCGAGGACGTGGTGGGCCACGGGAGCCTCCTCAGGTGGATTTCATCCGCGCCGCCGGGTCCGGTGGCGATACGGAATTCGTTTGAGCCCTCCGGCGCCCGCGCATCCCCTCTTCCCGTATGCGTGGAGAGGGGAGGCATCGTTCGGCTGCTGGAGGCTCGGTCGCCCCCTCGGGTCAATCGAAGGCGATGCCGCCCGGCGTGATCGTCGCGCGGGCGCGACGGGCCGAATGGCATTGGATGTTCACGGCGACCGGATTCTGGGTGATGTGGGTGGCGGCCAGTTCCACATGGACGGCAAAGCTGGTCGAGCGTCCGCCGAGCCCCTGCGGGCCGATGCCAAGTTCGTTGACCGCACGCGACAGCTCCGCCTCGATCCGGGCGCCCTCGGGGTCGGCGCAGACCGTGCGCAGGGGCCGTGTCGCCGCGACCTTGGCCAGATGCATGCAGAGGTCCGAGGTGCCTCCCAGCCCGACGCCCACGATGGTCGGCGGGCAGACCCGGCCGCCGAGCTCGATCACCCGGTCGATCACGAAGCGCTTGGCCGCGCCGATCCCGTCGGACGGCAGCAGCATCTGCAGGAATGAGCCGTTCTCCGAGCCCGACCCCTTCGGGATCATCTCGACCGCGACAGTCTCGGGCGCCTCGTCGAAATCGACGTGAATGATCGGCACGCGGATGCCGCAGGAGGTCTGCTCGTTTTTCCGGGTGATCGGATGGACCACCGAGGAGCGCAGGGAGAACTCCTTCGTCGCCCGCTCGCAGCCGCGCCGGATCGCGGCCTTGAGTTCCGCGCCGTCGAAGGTGACGCTACGGCCGATGCGGATGTTGTAGATCGGGATGCCGGTATCCTGGCAGAGGATGTTCTTGGTGCGCTCGGCGACCGCGACGTTCTCCACCATCGTGTCGAGGATGGCGCGGCCGGTCGCATGGGTCTCGGCACGCTGCAGGTCGGCGAAACCCGCCTTGATGTCGGGCGGCAGGATCTTAAGGGCCCGGATGTAGAGGTCGCGGCAGACCTCCTCGAATTCTTGCAGGTCGAGGTCCATGACGGATCTCCGGATGTCGGGTGGGAGGTCAGGCCCCGCTGAGCAGGAACAGGAGGCCGACTGCGAAGGCGGCCGCGAGGCAGCCCGAGACCACAATGGCCGTGCGCTCGCGGTAGCTCAGCCATTCGATCGCGAGCACCCGCAGGCCGAGCGCCATATGGACGGCCAGCGCGCAGACGAGACCCCACTCCGCCGTTCGGACGAAGCTGTTGTGGGTCAGTCCGAGGAAGCTCTCCAAGCGGTCGGCGCCTTGGAGTGCCGTGCCGAGCGCGATGAAGTGCATTGGCAGGAACAGCGCCAGCGCGATGCCGGACAAGCGATGGACCAGGGCCGCGACGAAGCCTGGCCGGCGATGGGGCGCCTGGATTGCACCGACCCTCATGCCCAATACACCGCGAGCGCCGCGCGCAGGCCGAGGCCGGCCAGGAGCGCCGAGAGGGCGAGCATCGCAATGTCGAGGGAGCGTCCGCGCCAGCCGGTCCACTCGCGCAGAACGCTGCGCAGGCCGATCGGCGCGTGGATCGCGGCCGCCAGCACGAAGACCGCATAGAAGAGGAGGAAGCCGACGCTCCCCTGCGTGCGGCCCAGGATCTCGCCCGCGGTGAGCCCGCCGCGCACGGCGTAGAGGATCGTGCCGAGATGCACGGCCACGGTCAGGGCCAGGATCGCGGCGGTGCCCCGTTGGGCGAGGTGGAGGAGCGGGCTCATCCGCGCCTCCAGAAGCGGCGGAGCGCGGCCTTGCCGGTCTCGCGCTTGAGCCCGGCGATGGCAAAGGTCGGGCTGAGCGCCTTCGGGCAGTGCTCGGTGCAGCTCATATGGCTGTGGCAGGAATGGCAACCGGCATCCCCCGCGACCGCGGCGAGCCGTCCGTCGCGATCGCGGTCGCGCACGTCGTTGACGAGCGTCCAGGCGCGGTTCAGCGCGGCCGGTCCCAGATAGTCGGGGTTCCACGTCACCAGATCGCAGGCCGCGTAGCAGACGCCGCAATTGATGCATTCGATGCCGGCATCCGCCTCCCGGCGCTCCGCGGAATCGGGGAGCACCGCCGCGAAATCGTCGGGCGGATTCTCGCCCGGCTCGAAATAGCCGTGGGCCCGGCGCCACTTCTCGAAGAAGGGCTCCATGTCGACTGCGAGATCCTTCACCACCGGCAGGTTGCGCAGCGGCTCCAGCAGCAGATCTCCCTCCGGCGCCACGGCGGCAACCCGAGTGCGGCAGGTCCAGCGCGGGCGACCGTTCACCGTCATGCCGCAGGAGCCGCACATGCCGACCCGGCAGGCGAAGCGGTAGGCCAGCGTCGGGTCCTGCTCGCGCTGAATCTCGGTGACCACGTCGAGCACAGTCTGGTTGGCGCGCCGCGGCACCGCGAACTCGGCGATGCCGTCCCCGCGCCGGACCCGGACCCGCAGCGTCTTGGTCGCGCCCCGCGCGACGGCGGCGTGATCGACGGGCGCCGTCACCGTGCGGCCTCTTGGAGGGCGCCGGATTCGGGGGCGGGGAAGAACAGCTCGCTCTCGGTGCTCGCCTTGGCCGAGACCAGCCCGGCGCGGTTCATGTAGGCGAGGTAGTCGAGCATCCGCTTCGGTGCGGTCGTCCACTCGTTCTGCGGCGCGCGGATGATCGCCACCGCCTCCTCCTGCGAGAGCTTCGCGCCCTCAGCCTTGATCCAGAGCGCGGCAGCCCGGTTCGGGTCGTCGCGGATCAGCTTCAGGCTGTCCTCCAGCGCCGCCAGGAAGGCCGCGGTCACCTTCGGGTTCGCCGCTACGAACCGGCCCGAGGCCCAGACGAGGTTGAAGGTGTGCGGCCCACCCATCACGTCGAAGCTGTCGAGCACCTTGCGGGCACGCGGGTCCTTCAGCTCCAGCTCTTGGAAAGGCGGCGCGCCGAAATGGGCCGTGATCTCCGAGCGCCCGCCCATCATCGCGGTCTGCGCGTCGGGATGCCCCATGGAGACGGTCAGCGAGTCGAGCTTGGCCTGCTGGCCCGCCCCGAAGGCCTGCTCGGCGGCCATCTGCAGGGTGATGGCCTGGATCGAGGTCTTCGCGGTTGGGAGCGCGATCTTGTCCTTCGGCCCGAAATCCTTGATCGACTTGACCTCCGGATTGATCGTCACCAGCCAGAGCGGCATCGCGTTCAGGGCCGCCACGCCCTTCACCTTGATGTTGGATTGCGTCCGCCCCCAGATCGTCAGGAACGGGCCGACGCCGCCGGCGGCGAGGTCGAGATTGCCCGAGAGCAGTGCCTCGTTCATGCCGGAGCCGCCGGTGAAGCGCAGCCACTCGGCCTTCAGGTCGAGGCCGCGCTGCTTGGCCTGCTTCTCCAGCAGGCCCTCCTCCTCCATCACGGTCAGCGGCAGGTAGGAAATTCCGAACTGCTTAGCGAGCCGGACGGTCGATACTTCGGCCTGGGCCGCGCCGAGCGCCGCCCATAAAGCCGCAACCGTGCCGACGAGCCGGATGATGCTCCGTGCCGTCATGGCGCTCCTCACCAGTTTTCGCCGATCCGTTGGGTCCGTCGGCGTCGGGCAGAGGATACGCCCGCATGGAGACCTGTCAACATTATTATGTCATATACATGACCTGACCCGGCTGTTGGCCATGACCGACCATTTGGAGTCGTTGGAACGCCCCTCCACGTCCGGAGAGTGACGACGTCGACCTGGACGTGCACGCTCGACGGCAAGCGTCATCCCAAGGTGCTGTCGGCACCTCGGGATGACGGTGGGACGGGAGCCTGTCGCGCGATTGGCGCGTCAGGCCTGCATGCCCCAGCGCTGAATGGTGTGCCGCTCGATCGTCTGGAAGATCAGGTTCTCGACGACGAGGCCGATCAGGATCACGGTCAGGAGTCCGGCGAACACGTTCGGAATGTCGAGCATGTTCTTGTTCTCGAAGATGTACCATCCGAGGCCGCCGGAACCGGACGAGACGCCGAAGACAAGTTCGGCGGCGATGAGCGTGCGCCACGCGAAGGCCCAGCCGACCTTCAGGCCGGTGAGGATGCTAGGGAAGGCCGCCGGGATCAGGATCTTCCGGATCAGGCTCGCACCGCGGAGGCCGTAATTGCGTCCGACCATCTTCAGCGTCCGGCTCACGGAGAGGAAGCCGGAATGGGTGTTGAGGGCGATCGCCCAGGTCACGGAGTGCACCAGCACGAAGATGAGACTGCCGTTGCCGAGGCCGAACCAGATCAGCGCCAGCGGCAGCAGGGCGATCGCCGGCAGCGGATTGAGCATCGAAGTCATGGTTTCGAGGAAATCGGTGCCGATCCGCGAAGCGATGGCGAGGCCTGTCAGCAGCGTCGCGAGCACGATCCCGATCCCGTAGCCGACCAGCAGGATCTTTACCGAACCCCAGGCCCGAAGGGGCAGCGTCCCGTCCGCGACACCGCGGAAGAAGGCCGCAAGCGTGGAGGTGAAGGTCGGAAACAGGAGATCGTTGTCGAGGTAGCGCCCGTAGATTTCCCAGATCGAGGCCAGCACGACCAGGATGAGGATCTTGCGCAGCCAAGCTTGGTTGTAGAGCAACTCCAGCGTCGAGAGCGGTTTCTCGACGATCGTGCCGCCTGGGGCGGACATCCGCTCGTGGACGATTTCAGGACGCAAGGGGGCCACGGGCACAGCCTTGGCGAGGGCATTCGCGCTAGACATTCTCCGCCTCCTTGATCTCCTCCGCGAACAGCATCTGCTGGATTCGGTTTTCCAGGCCGGCCTGTTCTCCCGGCGAGCCCGCACTGTTCAGCTCGGCCTTCACCTCGCCCGGATGCGGTGAGAGCAGGAGGATCCGCGAGCCGATCTTGATCGCTTCGGGGATCGAGTGCGTGACGAAGAGGACGGTGAACCGGGTCTCGTCCCAGAGCGCGAGCAGCTCGTCCTGCATCCGCCGCCGGGTCAGCGCGTCGAGGGCCGCGAATGGCTCGTCCATCAGAAGGATGTCCGGTTCCATTGCCATCCCGCGGGCGATCGCGACGCGCTGCTTCATGCCGCCGGACAGCATGTGCGGGAAGCTGTCGACGAACTTCGTGAGATTGACCTTCTCGATATAGGCCATCGCCCGCTCCTCTGCGGCGCGGCCGGTGAGGCGGCCCGAGGCTTCTAGAGCGAAGACGACGTTCTGCTTGACGGTCTTCCAGGGCAGAAGCTGATCGAATTCTTGGAAGACCATCATCCGGTCCGGACCCGGCCCGGTGACGACCTGACCTTTCAGCCGGATCTCGCCCTCGGTCGGGGGCATGTAGCCGCCTACCGCCTTGAGAAGGGTCGATTTTCCGCAGCCGGATGGGCCGAGCAGAACGAAACGGTCACCCGGCAGGACATCGAAGCTGACCTTATAGGTCGCGGTAATCAAGTGATGCGGCGTCTTATATTGCAGTGTAACGCCGTCGACCTCCAGCAGCGGTTGAATCAAGCCCATGCGCTCCTCCCTGTGCCGCGGCTCTGGCCACGATCTTTTGCGAGCTATGTCTTGTCTTTGATCTGCACTTTGGCCAGACAGCGCGCCGCGCAGTTAGAATTCAATGATTTTTATCTGTAGATCTACTAAAATTCTGCTTAGCTCGTTCTCGTGCTGGATCGAAGCAAATTTTGACAACGGCTGTCAAACCAGCGGACGAATCTCTCGGTCGAAGCCGCTCGAAGATAGCAGAGCGTCGGCACCCTCATAGCAAGCCCTTGCCCCGTCATCAAGATCATATATCATTTACAAGACTGAAGGGGACGGCCTGGTCTGGTGTGCTCACGACAGATCGCGCCTTCTCAGCGCCCCGGGGGCTTGGCTGGTTGGGATGGTGCGAGGCGGAGGGCCACCCTTCGCTCGATCGCCGCAACTCATCGGAGGGAGGACGCCATGAAACAGAAGAGCGACGACGCAGCGACGGCTCCGGCGCAGGCGGCCGGCCTCGACCGCCGCGGCCAGCCGCTGGACGCCG
>JAGTAM010000701.1 GCA_023422485.1 Pseudomonadota bacterium
GTCTCGGCCTCGGCCTCCGATCTGCTCGGCGTGTTCGCCACCCTCAGCCGCGGCGTCGCCCTGCTTCAGGGCGGCCCGAGCCGGACGATCGCCTACGGCAACGACACCATCACCGCCGGGGCGTCGCACTACGGGGTTGCGCAGGGCTCGCAGACCGGGGCGGATCAGATCAGCGAAGGCGACAGCGGCCTCAAGATCATCGGCTTCCACAAGAAGCGGGCGATCTGGTCGTTCGATGCCGGGCTGACCCTGCCGTCCTTCTCGGCAACGGCGGCCAGCACGCTGACGCCGACGGCGGTCGCCGGCCGCCCGGCCACGATCGAGGGGCTCGCCCACAAGCCGCTGCGGGCCACCGAGGTGATCCGTTCGATCGAAGGCGGCGACATCGTGCTGCGTCCCTCGAGCCGGCCGGCCTCCGCGCCGTCGAAGTACGACACGTGGTTCTTCGACGAGGCCAAGGGCAGCTTGGTGGAGCAGGCGAAGAGTGAGGACGACATCCTCTTCCTCGCCAAGGGCTTCGGCGATCCGACGCTGCCGGTGAAGTGATCGCGGCCCCCAAGGCTGCCAACGAGGCTTCGATCTTTCTCACGGGCGTATCGCCGGAGTCCCCGCGAGAGAGTTTGGGACGTTACCGTGTCTGTAAACGACCGCGTTCGTGGCCGCCGAGGCGCATTCTCACGCGCCTCGATGGTGGGCATTCCGACGGCCCGCCGTCCTTGTCCGATGGGCGCCCGTACCGAGGGCGGGCACGGGGGAGTTTTTCTGGACCTTCCCACCGCGCTGGTCGGGGGCGTCAACTCACCTCGAAGCTGGTCCACAGCCCGGTGTCGAACCGCTCCAGCACGGTCGCGCTCAGAAGCCAACGGCCGGGATTGTCGGCCACGAAAGCAATCTGGGCGCTTTTGCCTTCCGGGATCTGTACCGTGTCGAGCCAATAGGGCTCCCAACCGTCGTCGAGCTGGTGCAGCAGGCGGAAGACGTGGCCGTGCAGGTGCAGGCTCTGGATGAATCCGGTGTCGTTGCGGATCGCCAGCACCACGCCGCCGCCGCGCTTGACCGAGAACAGGGGTGCCGCCCCCGCCGCCCCGCTCGCGCCGTTGACCTGCCAGACGCGGGCCGGATCTCCGGTATAGGGCGTCTCGGTGCCGGGTTTGGACTTGTCGGGCCGCACGCCGCCCGTCAGCACGAGGTCGCGGCGCAGGGCGTTCTGCAGGCGGATCTCGGCGGGCAGGCGCTTGTTCTCCGGGATCGAGCCGATCGCCGCGCGGCCGGCCTGCGACAACGGCTCGCCGGAGGCGGTCAGGGTCGCCAGTGGCAGGCCCTGGCCGATCAGTGCGGTGATCGCGCCGGCCGGCCCGGCTTGCGCGGGAAGGTCGAGGAGGAGGTCGTAGCGCGTGCCCGGCGCCAGCGGCAGGGTCGCCTTCAGCGGCTCGAACGTGTCGGTCGGCTGCCCGTCCACCGCCGCGACATAGGCTCTCACGCCGTCGAAGCGGATGCGCATGCCGCGCGCGTTGCAGGCATTGGCGAGCCGCAGACGCAGGCGGCTGCCAGGCCGTGCCTCGAGGCTGAGCGGAATCGGCTTGCCGTTGAGGGTGACCACGCTGCCGAGCCGGCCCGCCGCGGCGGCGAAGGCAACCTGCCCGAACGGCTGGAGCGCGCCCGCCTCGTCGAGCCGCCAATCCTGCAGCAGCAGCGCGAAATCCCCATCGACGGCGGGCGGGGCGGGCTCCTCCACGATCAGCAGGCCGGCGATGCCGCGGCCCGAGGGCTCGCTCGACCCGCCGACCACGAGCGGCCGGATCAGGAAGGTGCCGGCATCGGGCGGCGTGAAATCGTAGGTGAAGCTGTCGCCCGGCTTGATCGGCTCCTGCGTGACGCCTCCGACGCCGTCCATGGCGTTGCGGATGCGCACCCCGTGCCAGTGCAGCGACAGCGGCTTGTCGGTCCCGTTCTCGACGCGCAGACGCAGCGGCTCGCCGAGCTTGATCCGCAGGATCGGCGCCGCCTCCCCGCCGAGCCGCCACACCGCCGTCTCCGGCGCGGGCTCCGGTTTCAGGCGGAGCTTGGAGGGGCCTGCCTTGAGGGGTTTCGGCTCTAGGGGCGGGGCCTTGCCGGCGGGCGCCTTTTCGACAGAGGTCTGCGCTCCGACGGAAGTCGGCATCAGTGCGAGGGCGGCGCTGCCGGCGAGCAGGCCGCGTCGCGAAAAGGATCCCGGCTCGGGCTGGGCCATCGGGTCGGGCTTTCGCATGGCGTCTCGCGTCGTCGCTGGATCGGAAAGGGGTTGTAGACAGGCGCCGCCCGCCCCGCCACCGGGCAAACCCCTCCGCAAGTTTTTTGCTGCGGCTTTGGGCGCGCGTGCTATAGACGCCCGCTTCGACGGCCCGGTATCCGGGCTCGTGTCGATGGCGCTCGCGGGCGTGGCGGAACTGGTAGACGCGCTGGATTTAGGTTCCAGTGTCGCAAGACGTGGGGGTTCGAGCCCCTCCGCCCGCACCAAGTCCGTACGGGGTCGGCGCCGGGACCGAATCGGTTCCCGCCGGGACCTCTCCCATGGCGCAGCGGCACGCGAAGACGAGATTGCGGTTTTAGACAAAAGCGGACGAACGACGATGCAGGTGACCGAGACGACCTCCGAGGGGCTGAAGCGCGAGTTTCAGGTGCTCCTCCCCGCGACCGAGCTTGAGGATCGCCTCAACACCGAGCTCTCGAACATCAAGGGCAAGGTCCAGATCAAGGGCTTCCGCCCTGGCAAGGTGCCGGTCGCGCACCTGCGCAAGGTCTACGGCAAGTCCGTGATGGCCGACGTGCTGCAGAACGCCGTCAACGAGGCCAACCAGCAGATCGTGGCCGACAAGGGCCTGCGCCTCGCGCTCGAGCCGCAGATCGAGTTCCCGAAGGACGAGGAGCAGAACATCATCGAGCGCGCGCTCGACGCCAAGGGCGACCTCGCCTTCAAGGTGAAGCTCGAAGTGCTGCCGAGCTTCGAACTCGCCGACCTCTCGGACGTCTCGATCAAGAAGCTCGTGCTCAAGCCCTCCGATGAGGAGATCAACGAGACGCTGGAGCGCATGGCCAAGGACAGCCGCTCCTTCGAGCCTCGTGAGGAGGGCGCCGAGGCGCAGTCCGGCGACCGCGTCACCATCGACTTCGTCGGCCGCATCGACGGCACGGAGTTCGAGGGCGGCAAGGGCGAGGATGTCGATCTGGAGCTCGGCTCCAACACCTTCATCCCCGGCTTCGAGGACCAGCTCGTCGGCGCCAAGGTCGGCGACAACCGCCTCGTGAAGGTCGCCTTCCCGGCCGACTATCAGGCCGAGCAGCTCGCCGGTAAGGACGCCGAGTTCGACGTCACCGTGAAGGCCGTCGCCGCCCCCGGCGAGACCAAGATCGACGACGAGCTCGCCAAGCGCTTCGGCATGGACGACCTCGAGAAGCTGAAGGAGGCCGTCTCCAAAGCCGTCGGCGCCGACTATGAGGCGCAGTCCCGGCGCAAGCTCAAGAAGGAGCTGCTCGACGCGCTCGACGGCAAGTACGCCTTCGATCTGCCCCCGAGTCTCGTCCACCAGGAGTTCGCCGCCGTGTGGGCGCAGGTCGAGCAGGACCTGAAGAACCGCGGCAAGACCTTCGAGGACGAGGGTACCACCGAAGAGGCGTCTCAGGCGGAGTACCGCAAGATCGCCGAGCGGCGCGTCCGCCTCGGTCTGGTGCTTGCGCAAGTCGGCGAGACCGCCGATATCAAGGTCTCGGATGACGAGGTCAATCAGGCCCTGTTCGCCCGGATCCGGCAGTTCCCGGGTCAGGAGAAGCAGGTCTACGACTTCTACCGCAACAATCCGCAGGCGCTCGCCGAGCTTCGCGCGCCGCTGTTCGAGGAAAAGGTCGTCGACCACGTCCTCGGTCAGGTCCAGGTCGTCGAGGAACCCGTCTCCAAGGAGGCGCTCTTCGCCGAAGACGACGAGGCCGACGCGGCCTCGACGGACGAGAAGCCGAGCGAGTCCAGCAACGAGGCGGCGGCCGACAAGGCTGCCGGCTGATCGCCGACCCACCGGCTCCGCGGCGGGCGGCGGTCTCGAGAGAGATCAGGCGGCGTTAACGGCTGCCATGTTCGCTGTAACCAACCGGCCCCGAGCGATTCGCTCCGGGGCCGGACTCCGGAGCCGAGGGCTGATATGAGAGATCCGGTCGACTACTTCCACAATTCGCTCGTGCCCATGGTGGTCGAGCAGTCGAGCCGCGGCGAGCGTGCCTTCGACATCTATTCCCGGCTCCTGCGCGAGCGGATCATCTTCCTCACCGGCCCCGTCGAGGACCAGGGCGCGTCGCTGATCGTCGCCCAGCTCCTGTTCCTGGAGGCCGAGAACCCGAAGAAGGATATTTCCTTCTACTTCAACTCGCCCGGCGGCGTGGTGACCTCGGGTCTGTCGATCTACGACACGATGCAGTTCATCCGCTGCCCCGTCACGACGCTCTGCGTCGGTCAGGCCGCCTCGATGGGCTCGCTTCTGCTGGCCGCCGGCGAGCCCGGCCACCGCTTCGCCCTGCCGAACGCCCGGATCATGGTCCACCAGCCCTCCGGCGGCTTCCAGGGCCAGGCCACCGATATCCTGATCCATGCCCGCGAGATCGAGGCGCTGAAGAAGCGCCTGAACGAGATCTACGTGAAGCACACGGGCCGCGACTACGAGACGATCCATCAGGCGCTCGAGCGCGACAACTTCATGACCGCCGACGCGGCCAAGGAGTTCGGCCTGATCGACGACATCCTGCACAAGCGCCCGGAGCCGGCAGCCGCCTGAGCGGGAACCTGAGGCGCCCGGGGCACGCTATCCCGACCATGTTGGGGCATGCGTCTTTTGGGCGCCCGTCCCGGCCCCCAGGCCGGTTGATCCCGAGCCGGCTGCATGATTGCATCGGGCTTCAGAGCGCCTCAATCCCGACGCATCCGCCCTGTGTGACTGTTTCTTTAGGCGGATGCGCTTACATCGTATGATCGACGCGCGTGCCCTCCTGGCTGGGGCCGCGCCTGCGAACCGGAGACCGATATGAGCAAGACAGGCGGCAACGACTCCAAGAGCACGCTGTACTGCTCGTTCTGCGGCAAGAGCCAGCACGAGGTTCGCAAGCTGATTGCGGGCCCGACGGTGTTCATCTGCGACGAGTGCGTCGAGCTGTGCATGGACATCATTCGCGAGGAATCGAAGTCCTCGCTGGTGAAGTCCCGCGACGGGGGGCCGACTCCGAAGGAGATCCGGCGGGTCCTCGACGACTACGTCATCGGGCAGGACTTCGCCAAGAAGGTTCTCTCGGTGGCCGTGCACAACCACTACAAGCGGCTCGCGCACGCGACGAAGCACAACGACGTCGAACTCGCCAAGTCCAACATCATGCTGATCGGGCCGACCGGCT
>JAGTAM010000010.1 GCA_023422485.1 Pseudomonadota bacterium
CACTTGGCCAGCGTCATCAGCGCCATGAACTGAGCCTGGAGATCGGTCCGGAAGCCGGGGAACGGGTCGGTGGTCACGTCGACGGGACTGATCCCGCCGCCGTTGCGGCGCACGCGGATGCCGTCGGACACGGACGTGACCTCGGCGCCGGTGGAGGCGAGGGTGTCGAGGGCCGAGGAGAGCAGGTCGGCCCGGGGGTTGACGAGTGTGACGTCGCCCCCGGTCATCGCCACCGCCATGGCGTAGGTGCCGGTCTCGATCCGGTCGGGCAGCACCTCGTGCCGGGCGCCGCCGAGGCGCGCGACGCCCTCCACGACGATGCGGGAGGCGCCGGCGCCCTCGATTCGGGCGCCCATCTTGATCAGGCACTCGGCGAGATCGACCACTTCCGGCTCGCGGGCGGCGTTCTCGATCACCGTGGTGCCGTAGGCGAGCGCCGCCGCCATCAGGGCGACGTGGGTGCCGCCGACCGTGACCTTAGGGAAGTCGATCTCGGCGCCGCGCAGGCCGTTCTTGGTCTTGGCGACCACGTAGCCGCCGTCGATCTCGATCTCGGCGCCGAGTTTCTCCAGCGCCATCAGCAGCAGGTCGACCGGGCGCGTGCCGATGGCGCAGCCGCCCGGCAGCGACACCTTGGCCTCGCCGAAGCGGGCGAGCAGGGGCGCAATCACCCAGAAGCTCGCCCGCATGGTCGAGACGAGTTCGTAGGGCGCGGTGGTGTCGATGACATTCGAGGCGGTGAGCCGGACGGTCTGGCCGGTCTCGGCGGTCTGGCCGGGCCGCTTGCCGACGACCATGTGATCGACGCCGTGATTGCCGAGGATGCGCGTCAGCGCCGCGATGTCGGCGAGCCGCGGCACGTTGATGAGTTCCAGCGTCTCCCCGGTCAGAAGGCTCGCGATCATCAGCGGCAGGGCCGCGTTCTTGGCGCCCGAGATCGGGATCGTGCCGTTGAGCGGCGTGCCGCCGGTGATGTGGATGCGGTCCATAGGGTCCTCGGAGCCCCTCCGTTCCGGTCGCGGAGGTCGCCTTGCGTGCCGGGCGCAGGGGCGCCCCTCGTTCAGGGTGGAGGTATAGGCGGTATCCGGCAAAAAGAAGAAGCGTGGCCGTTCGGTTCCATCCTGCGCGCCGGGCATCGCTTCCGCGAGAGGCGGCGCGATGCGGCGAATGCGGGAATGGCCGCTAATCCTTCCCGGCCGAACGCGCGTTCGGTGCAGGCTCGGCGTCGGACGCGGAGGCGGCATCGGGCGCGTCATCGACCCGGCCTCGGGCCTGTGCCTTGCGGCGGCGCAGGTTGTCGCGCAGGGCCGCCTTCAGCCGTGCCGCGCGCTCCTCGTCCTTGGTGGCCATCTCGCGTTCCGAAACGATGCCGCCGCTGAAACCGGCTGTCGCAGTGAGGCCGTATCGCGGTTTCGCGACCTTCGCCAGCGCCGGTTCAGAGCCGATGGCTGCGCGGGCCTGACAAGCCGAGCCGTGATGTGCCGAGCCGTGATTCGCGCCGCGACCCATCGTCACCGGCGGTCCCGCTTTGAAGGTGCGACCCGTCGTCCGTGAGGCTCCCGCGCGATGCTCGAAGACGGTCCCGTCGGCTCGGTCCGCAGGACACTTCCTGGTCGAGGGCCATGGTCGCAGGCGGATACGGACAAGATCGCGCGGGTGTTCGAACCGGTGTAAAGCCGGTGCAAAGCAGGAATGTCTCGAACTCACCTTGAACCAGTTCGAAAATACCTCCTATCTTGCGACCACAGCGGCGCCGGCGAGGGACTCGTCCCGGAACCAAGCGGGAGCCGCCGGTTGGACGATGAGGCGCGGCCCGGCCGTGCCGCTCCCTGGGGGCTGAACCCTGGGAGATCACCGCCCGGCTGCGAACGGTTCGGCGACGCTCTCTCAGGGCGGCGCCCGAGCCCGAATTCTTTACCCGAGGCGTCCCGAGAAGAACGCCCGGCCAGCCGAAAGCGTCGAGGACGGATGCCCGTGAACCTGATGCCCGTGAACGCTGCCGACAGCGCCACCCTGTCCGACGAGTCGATCGTGGGCGGTGATGGCGGCGTGGACGAGACCGGTGCAAGCAACGGCCGGGCCAGATTCGAGCGGCCCCCGGTCCGCCCCGCCGGCCCGCGCACGGATTACGACGGCCATTTCCGCGCGGCCCTCGACCGCCTTCATAGTGAACGTCGCTACCGCGTCTTCGCCGATATCGAGCGCATCTCGGGCCGCTTCCCGCAGGCGACGTGGCGGCGTCCGGAGGGCGGCAACCGCGAGATTACCGTATGGTGCTCGAACGATTATCTCGGCATGGGCCAGCACCCGGAGGTGGTCGGTGCCCTGACCCAGACCGCCGCCCGCTGCGGCGTCGGTGCCGGCGGCACCCGCAACATCGCCGGCAACAATTCGCCGCTGGTCGATCTGGAGCGTGAGCTCGCCGACCTGCACGGCAAGGAGGCGGGCCTCGTCTTCACCTCCGGCTACGTCTCGAACCAAGCCGGCATCTCGACGATCGCCAAGCTCATTCCGAACTGCCTGATCCTGTCGGACGCCTTCAACCACAACTCGATGATCGAGGGCGTGCGCCATTCCGGCTGCGAGAAGCGCGTCTTCCGCCACAACGATCTCGAACATCTCGAGCAATTGCTCGCCGAGGCCGGTGACCGGCCCAAACTGATCGCCTTCGAGTCGGTCTACTCGATGGATGGCGACGTGGCGCCGATCGCGGCGATCTGCGACCTCGCCGACGCCTACGGCGCGATGACCTATCTCGACGAGGTCCACGCGGTCGGCCTCTACGGCGAGCGTGGCGCCGGCATCGCCGAGCGCGACGGCGTGATGCACCGGGTCGATGTGATCGAGGGCACGCTGGCCAAGGGCTTCGGCTGCGTCGGTGGATACATCACCGGCTCGGCGACGCTGTGCGACGCGGTCCGCAGCCACGCGGCCGGCTTCATCTTCACCACGGCCCTGCCGCCGGCCGTGGCCGCGGCGGCGCGGGCCTCGGTGCGCTATCTCAAGCGCTCGAAGCTGGAGCGCGAGGCGCATCAGCGCCAGGCCGCCCGCACCAAGGCGGCGCTGGAGACGGCCGGCCTGCCGGTGCTGCGCACCGAAACCCACATCGTGCCGCTGATGGTGGGGGACGCCGAGCTGTGCAAGGCGGCGGCCGATCATCTGCTGGAGCACCACGGCATCTACATCCAGCCGATCAACTACCCCACCGTTCCGCGCGGCACCGAACGGCTGCGCATCACCCCCTCGCCCTTCCACGACGACGAGCGCATCGGCGCCCTGACCGCGGCGCTGGTCGAGACCTGGGACACGCTCGACCTGCCGCGGGCCGGCACGGTGTTCGCGGCGGCCGCGGAATAGGCTTTTCGCGGGGGGCGCGGCGGCCCTACATTGACCGTATGGCCCCGGCCTTCGACCGCACCCGTCTCCTCCAGGCTCTCGAACGTCTCGGCGCGGACTTGTCCGCGCGGGGGCTGTTCGTGGAACTCGCCGTCTACGGTGGCGGGGCCCTGATGCTGCAATTCGCGTGGCGGCGCGGCACCGACGACGTCGATGCCGTGGTGCGCGAAGGCTTCGACGAGGCGGCACTGGCCCCCTCCGTCGCCCGCGTGGCGGAGGAACTCGGGCTCCAGCCCGACTGGCTCAACAACGCGGTGGGGATGTTCACGCCGCTGGACGAAGACGACGCGTTGTTCACGGCGGCCGGCCTCTATCCGGCGGACGGAACGCCCGGCCTCCGGACCTTCCTCGCGACGCCGCGCTACCTCCTCGCCATGAAGCTGCACGCCCTGCAGAATCTCGATCGTGGCGACCGCGACCTGCGGGATGCGCAGGCCTTGGCCGCGCATCTCGGCATCGACGATGAGGCGGCGCTGCACGCTCTGTACGCCGCCGTCTACGACGAGGCGCCACCGGACGCGGCGAGCCTGCGCTTCCGGTCGGTCGTTCAGGACGCTCCGCGGTGAGACCTGCTTCCCTGCGCGAGGTGGTCGAGCGAGCGCGCGAGGACGGCGACTGGGACCACCACCTCCAAAACTTCCTCGACGCCTTCTACGCGCGCGACGGCGACACCGCGGCGCAGGGCGCGATGATCGCCGAGGATCCGGGATTTCTCGGGGAGGCCCGGCCCGACGCCTTCCTCGGTGGGGTCGGCGAGCACCTCGCCCGACGCTGGCGGCTGCCGCTCATCCCGGCCTGGGTGCGGCACGAGACGCGCTACCTCGACACGGCGATGTTCGTGCCCGACGAGCGCAATCTGCGCAATTACCTGCTCTGCGTCAGCCCGGTCTCGTTTCGCCCGCGCCTGATCTTCACAGGCCCGGACCCGCTCCAGCGCGCCCGCTTCCCCTATCACCGCGGCGTGGTCCGAATGCCCCTGACGTTTCCGCAGGGGCCCGAGGCCGCGGCCCTGTTCGAACCGAGCCGGTAAGGGGCCTCAGGGCAATCGATCGAAGCCGCTGAAGCGGCTTCGC
>JAGTAM010000064.1 GCA_023422485.1 Pseudomonadota bacterium
GGCCGACCTCGACGATGACCTCGCCCGGCTGGATGCGCTTGTCGGCGGCGGTCGAGTTCGGATCGACCTTGGTGACCACGACGCCGTTCTTGACGCTCTCCTTGATGCCGTAGCGGCGGCGCGCCTCGTCGGTGAGGCCGGACAGGTTGAGGCCGAGGATCTGGCGGTTGACCGCTTCCGGCTCCGGCTGCTTGACGTTGGCGACCTGGGTCTTCTCGCCGTCCTCCAGGCGGCCGAGCAGGACCGACTTCGTCTGCTCCTCGCCCTTGCGCACGATCTGCACGTCCACCGTCTTGCCGACCGGGGTCGCAGCGACGATGCGCGGCAGCTCGCTTGACGACTTCACCGGCACGCCGTTGAACTTGACGATGACGTCGCCGACTTCGAGCCCCGCCGTCTTGGCCGGACCCTTCTCGTCGACACCGGCCACCAGCGCGCCCTTGGCGCCCCCCTTGAGACCGAGCGCCTCGGCGGTCGCCTCGTCGACGTTCTGAATGCGCACGCCGAGCCAGCCGCGGCGTACCTCGCCGAACTGCCGCAACTGATCGACGACCTGGCTCGCCGTTCCCGACGGGACCGCGAAACCGATGCCGACGGAACCGCCCGAGGGAGAGAGGATCGCGGTATTGATGCCGATCACCTCGCCGTCCATGTTGAACAGCGGACCGCCCGAATTGCCCTTGTTGATGGCCGCATCGGTCTGGATGTAGTTGTCGTAGGGACCCGACTCGATGTTGCGGCCGCGGGCCGAAACGATGCCGGCCGAGACGGAACCGCCGAGGCCGAACGGGTTGCCGATCGCCATCACCCAGTCGCCGGGGCGCATCTTGTCGGAATCGCCGAAGGGCACCGCCTTGAGCGGGCGATCCGCCGTCGGCTTCACCCGGAGCAGGGCGAGGTCGATCTTCGGATCCTTGCCGATGATCTCCGCCTTCAGCTTGGTGCCGTCGCTCAGGATGACTTGGATGTCGTTGGCGTCGCCGATGACGTGGTTGTTCGTCACCACGATGCCGGACGCGTCGATGATGAAGCCGGAGCCGAGCGAATTCGACTTGCGCGACGGCCCGCGCGGGCTGTCGTCGTCGCCCTTCGGGGTGCCCTGGCCGCGCCGCTTGAAGAATTCTTCGAAGAGATCCTCGAACGGCGTGCCCTGTGGCAGTTGCGGCATGGAGCGGCCGCCCCGGTTGCTTGCCTCGACCGTCGTCGAGGCCGAGATGTTCACCACCGCATCCGTCACCTTCTCGGCGAGGTCGGCGAGCGATTCCGGGCCGCGGGCGAAAGCGGGGAGTGGCAGGGCAGTGACCGTGATGGTGACGCCCAGCACCGCGGCGGCCAGGGCCGACGAGGCGCGCCGGGCAAGAGACGGCGTTCGGCCCCGGACGGCGTTCGCGGCGAGTCTCATGGACGTTTCCCCAAGCTCTTAAACGGTGCCTGATTCAGGCCGGCATATAAATTCGGCGGCCGGCACCCTCGATCAAGGGCGCCGGCCGCATCGGTCGGATCGGTCGCAGGCCGCTCAGCGCACGGCGCCGGTGGTCGCGCTGTCGCCGGAGGCCGTCGGCCGGGCCGCACCGTCGCGGGCTCCCAGCGGGCGGCGGCCCTGCGGATCGTTGAAGTAGCGGAAGAAGTCCGAGCCGGGGCTCACGACCAGCCGCGTGTCCTGACCCTTCAGCGCGTGCTCGTAGGCCTGCATCGAGCGGTAGAAGGCGAAGAAGTCCGCGTCCTGCCCGAAAGCTTCCGCGAGGATGCGGTTCTTGTCCGCGTCGCCCTGACCGCGAAGCTCTTCCTGCTTCTGATTGGCCTCGGCCAGGATCACGACGACATCGCGGTCGGCTTTGGCGCGGATCAGGGTGGCTGCCTGATCGCCGTTGGCGCGGATGTCGGTCGCCTCCTTCTTCCGCTCGGAGGTCATCCGGTCATAGACCGCCTGACTGTTCTTGGCGGGAAGGTCCACGCGGGTCATGCGCAGATCGACGATCTCGATGCCGAGCCCCTTGGCCTGCCGGTTCACGTCCTCCTGGATCGTGTTCATCAGGTCGGAGCGCTCGGTACGCACGATGGCGTCGCGGCTGGTGCGAGCCAGCACGTTACGCAGCGCCGAGTTGGTGAAGCTCGCCAGACGCTGGTTCGCCAGCGCGATCGTGCCGACCGACTGATAGAACTTCAGCGGATCGACGATGCGGTAGCGGGCGAAGGCGTCCACTTCGAGGTTCTGCCGGTCGGCGGTGAGCAGGGTCTGCACCGGCAGGTCGAGATCGAGCACCCGCTTGTCGAACAGAACCACGCTGTCGGTGAACGGCACCTTGAAGTAGAGGCCGGGCTTGTTCTGGCCCACTGGGTTCAGCACGTCGCGCACGCGGCCGAGCTGAAGCACGAGCGCCTGCTGCATCTGCCCAACAGTGAAGACCGAGGCGTAGAGCCCGATCCCCACCACGGCGGCGATGAGGAGCAGGCCGGTTCGGATTGCTGGACTGTTCATCGGCCCGCCGCTCCATTCGACTGTGCGCGGCCGCTGTCGAGCAGCGGAAGCACCGGGAGCACGCCCGCAGCGCTGGCGCCACCGGCCACGCCGCCGTTCTGATCGATGATGACCTTGTTCACGGAGCCGAGCACTTTCTCCATGGTTTCCAGGAAGATCCGCTCGCGGATCACCTCAGGAGCGACCTTGTAGGAATCGTAGACCTGGCGGAAGCGAGACGCCTGACCCGTCGCCTCGGCCGTCGCCTGCGACCGGTAGGCCTCCGCGGCCTGCACGACCTTACTCGCGTTGCCTCGTGCGTCGGGAACGACGCGGCTGGCGTAGGTCTCGGCCTCGTTACGCACCTGCTGGGCGTATTGCTGGGCCGCGTTCACGTCGATGAAGGCGGGCCGCACTTCCGGGGGAGGGGTGACGCTGGTGAGCTGAACGACTTCGATGCGAACGCCCGCGCCGTACTCGTCGAGGGCGCCCTGGACGATGTCCTTGACCTCCTGCGCGATGCTCGACTGCTCGTTGGTCAGGATCGCCTGGATGTTGCGGCGGCCGATGACCTCGCGCATCGCGCTCTCGGAGATCGCCTTGATGGTCCCCTCCGGATTGGCGAGGTTGAAGACGTAGTCCTCCGCCTTGAGCGGATTGACGCGCCACTGCACCTCGAAATCGATGTCGACGATGTTCTCGTCACCGGTGAGCATCAGGCTCTCTTCCGGCACGTCGCGCTGGCGCGTGGTGCCGCCCGTGGCGATGTAGCCGATCGGAATCGAGTTCACGATGCCGACGTTAGGCTTCTGCACGGCGCCGATCGGATAGGGGAAGTTGTAGCGCAGGCCCTCGCCGGACTGGCCGGTATAGCGCCCGAAGATCGTATTGATGCCGACTTCGTTGGGCTTCACGATGTAGAAGCCGGTCAGCAGCCAAGCGCCGAGCACGAGACCCGCCGCCACGAGGATTCCCTTGCCGCCGCCGAAACCTCCGCCCGGCATCACGCCGCGGAGCCGATCCTGGCCGCGCCGGAGCAGATCCTCAAGATCGGGGGGCGTCTTGCCGCCGCCCCCGCCACCCCAGGGGCCGCCGCCATTGCCGCCGCCGGGACGGCCCCAGGGGCCACCTCCGCCGCCGCTCTGATTGCTCCAAGGCATTCTCGACGTGAACTCCTGCTGAAGCCGGCCCCCGCGGATGCGGCAGGCCCTTGCCCTAAAACTCGATCCACTAGCCTGCCGACTCATCGCCGTGGGGCAAAGAGAGCCGGTTTTCCCAAGCGCCAGAACGCGTTTGCGGTGCCGCAAGGACGCCGCGCACCTGAGTGGCGCCGCGCCGTCCTGTCAAGGCTGGCAGGTGGGCCCGCACCGCGTCAACCGCAACGGCTGTCCGAGCGACGAAACTCTTCCCGCCCCTGCGGCCAAAGCGCCAACGCCCCGGTCAGCGATCGGTGATCCGCTCCAAATCCACGAATTGGAAGGCGAATTCGTCGCGCTCACCCGCCCCGTGCGCCTCGCGGAAGGTCTCTCGGAAGGCAGCGCGATCGAAGGGCGGAAAGTACGCATCGCCTTCCGGTGCGGCATCGACTTCGGTGAGGTGCAGCCGGTCGGCATGGGGCAGGGCGAGCCGGTAAATCTCGGCGCCGCCCACCACCATGAGCGTTTCGCTGCCGGCGGCGGCGAGGCCTGCATCCCAATCATGCACAACGGTCGCGCCGGGAATGATGAGGCTGCGGTCGCGGGTCAGGACGAGACTGCGCCGGCCGGGCAGGGGGCGCCCGATCGAATCCCAGGTCTTGCGCCCCATCAGGATCGGCTTGCCCATGGTGAGCGCCTTGAAGCGCTTCAGGTCGCTCGAGATCCGCCAGGCGAGATCGTTGTCGCGGCCGATGACGCCGTTGCGAGCGATCGCGACGATGAGGGCGATGGGGGGTGTTCCCATCAGACGGCCACCGGCGCCTTGATGGCGGGATGCGGTTCGTAGCCCTCGATCACGATGTCCTCGAAGCGGAAATCGAACAGCGAACGCACCTCCGGATTCAAGCGAAGCCGGGGCAGGGGCCGCGGCGCGCGCGAGAGGAGGAGGCGGGTCTGCTCCAGGTGGTTGGCATAGAGATGCGCGTCGCCGAAGGTGTGGACGAAGTCACCCGTTCGAAGCCCGGTCACCTGCGCCATCATCGCGGTCAGAAGGGCGTAGCTCGCGATGTTGAACGGGACGCCGAGGAAGGCATCGGCCGAGCGCTGGTAGAGCTGGCAGGAGAGCCGGCCCTCAGCGACGTAGAACTGGAACAGGCAGTGGCAGGGGGCGAGCGCCATCCGGTCGAGATCGGCCGGGTTCCAGGCCGAGACGATCAGGCGGCGCGAATCCGGGTTGCGGGCGATCTCGTCGAGGATCCAGGCGATCTGATCGACGCTGCCGCCATCGGGCTTGGCCCAGCTCCGCCACTGCTTGCCGTAGACAGGGCCGAGATCACCGGCGGCGTCGGCCCATTCGTCCCAGATCGTGACACCGTTCTCCTTCAGGTAGGCGATGTTCGTCTCGCCCTTCAGGAACCACAGCAGCTCGTGGATGATCGAGCGCAGGTGGAGCTGTTTGGTCGTCACCAGGGGGAAGCCGTCCGAGAGATCGAACCGCATCTGGTGGCCGAACACGGAGAGCGTGCCCGTGCCGGTGCGATCCTCCTTGCGGACGCCCTCGGACAGGATGCGGGTGAGCAGATCGTGATAGGCGCGCATGGCCCCTCAGATCTGGCGGGCGACCCGGCCGATGTCGAGTGGGGCTTTCCCGCCGTCCCGCCTTTCCCGACGTCTTGGTTACGCGGCGTCGCGGCTCAAGCATCGCGCCGGATGTCGAATCCGGCACGATGCTCTCGATTTCTTGTCTTCGCATCGTCCTGTTCCGACAGCCGCGGCCCACCTACCGGTACGATGCTCTAGCGCAGGAGGCCCGGCCCGATCTGGTAGGCAACCAGGCAGAAATTGCTCCAGCCATGAAGCAGGATGCAGGGCCAGAGCCGCCCCGTGCGCCATCGCAGCCAGCCGAGGGTGAGCGCGAGCGGCAGCAGGGTCAGCGGCCGAGCGAGCGCGCTCTTGGCGCCGGGATCGAGGGAGACGTGGGCGAGGCAGAACAGCAGCGCCGTCGCGACGATCGTCCCGGCCGGCCCCATGAAGGCGCTGGCGCGGGCGAACGTCTCGCCTCGCAGCAGCAATTCCTCCGCGATCGGTGCGAGCACCACGACGAAGGCGAACCAGAGGGCGAGCATCCGAGGGCTAAGGAAGGGCGAGAGGCGTACGCCGTTGCCGAAATTCATGTTGAGCGCCGCGGCACTGGTCGTCACGCAGGCGATGTGGATCAGCGGCCAGAGCGCTAGGAGCAGCCAGAGCCGCCGCATCGGTGCCCGCGCCTCGTCGGGCCGTGCCAGGCCAAGGC
>JAGTAM010000078.1 GCA_023422485.1 Pseudomonadota bacterium
TCAGGCGTTGGCCTGCGTCACGAACTTCGTCACGAGATAGGCCTCGATCGCCTCCGAGCCGCCCTCGCTGCCGTAGCCGGAATCCTTGACGCCGCCGAACGGCGTCTCGGGGAGCGCGATGCCGTGATGGTTGATCGAGATCATGCCGGATTCGATCCTCTCGCCCACTCGGTTCGCCCGGGTGGCCGAGCGGGTATAGGCGTAGGCCGCGAGCCCGTAGGGCAGGCGGTTGGCCTCGCTCAGGGCCTCTTCGTCCTGGGAGAAGCGCCGGATCGCCGCGATCGGCCCGAACGGCTCCTCGTTCATGATCCGGGCCTCGTACGGCACGTCGGCGAAGACGGTGGGCTCGAAGAAGTGGCCGCGATTGCCGATGCGACTGCCGCCGGTGAGAAGCCGCGCGCCCTTGGCCTCGGCATCGGCCACGAAGGCCTCCATCGCCTCGACCCGGCGGCCGTGGACGAGGGGGCCCATCTGCGTGTCGGGGTCGAGGCCGTCGCCGACCTCGAGCGCTTTTGACGCCGCGACGAACCCCTCGACGAAGCGGTCGTACACCCGCTCCTGCACGAGGAAGCGGGTCGGGGCGACGCAGACCTGGCCGGCGTTGCGGTACTTGATGGCGGACAGCACTCGTACGGCGGTGTCGATATCGGCGTCGTCGAACACGATCGCCGGGGCGTGGCCGCCGAGTTCCATCGTCGCCCGCTTCATGTGCTGGCCCGCGAGCGCCGCCAAGTGCTTGCCGACCGCGGTCGAGCCGGTGAAGGTGATCTTGCGGATCACCGGATGCGGGATGAGATAGCCGGAGATCGCGGCCGGATCGCCGTAGACGAGGGCGAGCGCCTCGCCGGGCACGCCCGCATCGAGGAAGGCGCGCACCAGTTCGGCGCAGGAGGCCGGGGTGTCCTCAGGGCCCTTGAGGATGACCGGGCAGCCGGTGCAGAGCGCCGCCGAGAGCTTTCGCACCGCCTGGTTGATCGGGAAGTTCCACGGCGTGAAGGCCGCCACCGGCCCGACCGGCTCGCGGGTGACGATCTGCAGCACGCCCTCGGCGCGGGCGGGGATGACCCGGCCGTAGGCCCGCCGGCCCTCTTCCGCGAACCACTCGATGATGTCGGCGGCGACCGCCGTCTCGACGCGCGCCTCGGCGAGCGGCTTGCCCTGCTCAAGCGTCATGGTGCGGGCGATCGCCTCGGCGCGCTCACGCATCAGGGCAGCGGCGCGGCGCAGAACCTTGGACCGATCGAAGGCGGAGACCCGCCGCCAAGCGGCGAAGCCGCGCTCGAGCGCCTCCAGCGCCTCGTCGAGATCGGCTTGGCTGGCGACCGCGACCCGGCCGATCGGCTCGCCGGTGGCCGGATTGAGGATCGACAGGGGCTCGCCGCCGCTGCCGGAGCGCCACCGGCCGGCGATGTGAAGCGAAACGTCGAGGTCCATGAGCCATCTCCGCGGGAAGGGACGGCTTCCATATAGAGGGCGTACCGTCCGAAGGGGACGCCCGCGCGGCAATGCGCACGGACGGGCCGGCACCGGGATCGTGGGCGGTCTCGAATCGGGACGGTCCAGGGCGGGATCGGAGGGGGCCTGCCTCTCGACCCGATCCGCCGTCTCCGGCGGCGCCGGCCCGGCAGGTTCCGCGTGTTCCTGGACGGGACGATTGGGCCGGCCGGGCCCTTGCATCGGTGCGTCGGCGACCTTGGCGTGTTTCCGGGCCACCCGGCATCCGTGGGTACGCACTCAACGCGAGGGGCCGATTGCGGCTTGACGACCCAATGACGACCTATCCGGCCGTGCGCGGAGCCATCCCGCTCTCGACTCTCGATTGGCCTGCCGCCTCCGCTGGGCATTCCCCCTCGATCACGCCGACGCAGCTCCTGGCGATGCTCAGGCGCCGCCGACGGCTCATCGCCCTTTCGATGGTCCTCGGCGTCTTGGGCGGCACCGCTTTCATCGCGAGGACCGAGCCGAATTACGTTGCCACCGCACAGGTCATCATCGATCCGCGGGCGCTACGCGTGGTCGAACGCGAGGTGACGCCGAGCGTCGACAACGCCGACGCACAAATCGCCTCGGTCGAGAACGAGATGCGCGTGCTGCGGTCGAGCACCGTCCTCGGAGCCCTGATCGCCCGCGACCGGCTCGACGAGGATCCCGAATTCGCCGGCGACCCGCCCGGCCTGCTGCGTCGGACGAAGGCGGCGCTGCTCGATCTCGTCGGCCTGCCGCCGGCCCGCGCGCCCGATCCGCGCCGCAGGGCTCTCCAGGCCCTGGAACGCAAGATCGCCGTCCGCCGGGCCGAGCGCAGCTTCGTCGTCGAGGTGCACGTGGCCACCCGCGATCCCGACAAGTCCGCCCGGATCGCGAACGATCTCGTGACGCTCTACACCGAACAGGCGAGCCGGACCCGCGCCGAACTCGCGCGCCGCTCCGGCGCCTCCCTCGACGACCGCCTCGCCGAACTGCGCGCCGCCGTCCGCGTCGCGGAGAATCGGGTCGAGACCTTCAGGACCGAGCACGACCTCGTCAGCGCCGACGGCGCCCTCACGCGCGACCGGCGCCTGCGCGACCTCAATACTCAGCTTGCCGCGGCCCGGGCGCGGTCCGCCGAGGCGCTCGTCCGGATGGAGCAGGCGAGCGCGCTGCGCGGCCGGCTCGACGGCCTGTCGGAGGCCGTCCAGTCCCAGGCGATGATCCAGTTGCGCTATCAGATCGCCGAGGCCCGCCGCCGCCGGGCCAACCTCGCCAACGTGCTGGGTCCGCGCCATCCGGAGCTGAACTCGGTCAGCCGGGAGATCGACGCCCTGCAGGATCAGCTCGGCCAGGAACTGCAGCGGATCGGCGATGCGGCACGAAACGACTACCGCCGCGCCAAGCAGACCGAGGAGGAGCTGCGCAGGACGGTGGAGGCGATGTCGACGACCTCACTCGCCGACGACCGCGCTCTCGCCGAGCTGCGCGCGCGGGAGGCGGAGGCGGAGGCCCAGCGCAAGCTGTTCGCACAGTACCTCGTGCGCTCCCGCGAGCTGATCGAGCAGACGCAGGTCAATGTGAACAACATCCGCGTGATCGGTGCGGCGGTCCCGCCGGAGAGGCCGACGAACCTGAGCAAGGCCATCGTCCTCGCCATCGGGACGCTGGTCGGCCTCGCGCTCGGCATCCTCGCGGCGGTCGCTCTCGGCGTCC
>JAGTAM010000109.1 GCA_023422485.1 Pseudomonadota bacterium
GGGCGGGGGAGGGGAGGGCGGACACGGTCATCGCAGCATGTAGCGTTGGGCGAGGGGGAGAACGGTCGCGGGCTCGCAGGTGGCGAGTTCGCCGTCGACGAAGACCTCGAAGGTCTGCGGATCGACCCGGATGTCCGGGCAGGCGTCGTTCCCCAGCATGTCGGCCTTGGTCAGCGTGCGGGTGCCGCGGGCCGGCAGCAGGGTCTTTCGCAGGCCCAGGCTCTCGCGAAGCCCGCCTTCGATGGCCAGCGGGTGGACGAAGCAGGCGGACAGCCCTTGCTTGGCCAGACCGAAGGCACCCCATTGCGGGCGCATCAGCATCGGCTCGCAGGTCATCAGCGAGGCGGCAGAGTCGCCCATGGCGCCCCAGGCGATGAAGCCGCCCTTGATCACGAGTTCCGGCTTGATGCCGAAGAAGGCCGGGCGCCAGATCACGATATCGGCCATCTTGCCGGGCTCCAGCGAGCCGATATGCGCGTCGATGCCGAAGGTGCGCGCGGCGTTGATGGTGTATTTGGCGATGTAGCGCTTGATCCGGGCATTGTCGCCGAAGCCCGGCCGCTCCTCCGGCAGGCTCCCGCGCTGGTCCTTCATCTTGGAGGCGAGCTCCCACGTCCGGCAGATCACCTCGTGGATGCGGCCCATGCCCTGGCTGTCGGAGCCGAGCATCGAGATCGCGCCGATATCGTGCAGCACGTCTTCCGCCGCGATGGTCTGCGCCCGGATGCGGCTTTCGGCGAAGGCCACGTCCTCCGGCAAAGCCGGGTTGAGGTGGTGGCACACCATCGTCATGTCGAGGTGCTCGTCGAACGTGTTGACCGTGTAGGGGTTGGTCGGGTTCGTCGAGGAGGGCAGGCAGTGGGGCAGCCCGGCTACGCGGATGATGTCGGGCGCGTGGCCGCCGCCCGCTCCTTCCGTGTGGTACATGTGGATGGTGCGTCCGCCGATCGCCGCCAGCGTGTCCTCCACGAAGCCGGATTCGTTGAGCGTGTCGGTGTGGAGCTGGACCTGAAAGTCGTGCTCGTCGGCGAAGCCCAGGCAGGAATCGATCGCCGCCGGCATCGCCCCCCAATCCTCGTGGATCTTCAGACCGAGCACGCCGGTCTCGAGCTGTTCCTTCAAGGCCGCGGGCTTGTGGGTGTTGCCCCGTCCCAGGAAACCGAAATTGACCGGCCAGGCTTCCGCCGCCTGGAGCATTTTCCCTGTGTTGAACGGGCCGCCGGAGTCGATGCCCACCGTAATCGGCCCGAGCGAGCCGCCGAGCAGCGTGGTGATACCCGAGGCGATGGCATGGTCGGGGAGCCCCGCGGAGTCGAAGTGCACGTGCACATCGATGGCGCCGGGCGTGGCGATCAGCCCCTCGCAGTCGCGCACCGTGGTGCCGGCCGACACGATCAGGCGCGGATCGACCCCGTCCATGATCGCCGGATTGCCGGCCTTGCCGAGGCCGACGATGCGCCCGTCCTTGATGCCGAGATCACCCTTCACGATGCCGATCACCGGATCGATGACGAGGACGTTGCAGAGCAGGAAGTCGAGCGCGCCTTGCGCCGCCGTGACGCCGGGCGCCATGCCGATGCCGTCGCGAAGGGTCTTGCCGCCGCCGTGCAGGCACTCGTCGCCGTAGACCGCGTGGTCGTGCTCGACCACCGCGACGAGGGAGGTGTCGGCGAGCCGCACGCCGTCACCGGTGGTGGGGCCGTAGAGGGCGGCGTAGTCGCGTCGGGGGATCGTGACCATTTTTTCCCTCTCCCTCAGGCGCCCTTGAAGCCGCGGGCCTTGGCGCGGGCCAGCGCGTCGGCGCGGGCGGCATCCGAGTCGAGCTTGCCTTGCGTCAGGTTGTTGAGGCCGGTGAGTTCTTTCGCGCCGCCGAAGCCCGTGAGCGTCACGCTCTTGCGCTGACCCGGCTCGAACCGCACCGCCGTGCCTGCCGGGATGTCGAGGCGGAAGCCCATTGCCTTGGCGCGGTCGAAGTCGAGTGCCCGGTTGACCTCGAAGAAGTGGTAGTGCGAGCCGATCTGCACCGGCCGATCGCCGGTGTTGACGACCTCGATCGTGATCCGCGGGCGGCCGGCGGCGAGTTCGATCTCGCCCTCGGCCGGCAGGATCGCGCCGGGCTCCAGCGTGTCGGGCTCCGCGCCCTCGGCCGCGCGGATCGGCTCGTGCACGGTGACGAGCTTGGTGCCGTCGGGGAAGACGCACTCGACCTGCAGGATCGGCATCATGGAGGCGACGCCCGGCATCACGTCGCCGGTGGTCAGGATGGTCGAGCCCCAGCCGATCAGGTCGGCCACCGAGCGCCCGTCACGGGCGCCCTCCAAAATCTCGTCGGTGATGATCGCCACCGCTTCGGGGTAGTTGAGCTTGAGCCCCCGCGCCCGCCGCTTGCGGGCGAGTTCGGCGGCGGTGAAGATCGTGAGCCGTTCCATTTCGGTCGGCGTCAGCAGCATCAACTCGGCTCCTTCAATTCGCGAACAGGCGCAGCTCGGCCTGGGCCTGGCGCATCGCGGCGATTTCGATCAGCGGGGTGAAGCCGGTGAGCTCGATCTCGCCCTCCGGCTCGGGCACCGGGTGCTCCAGCAATTCGGCGATCAGCGGCAGCGCGCCGCCTAAGGTACGCTGCGCCTCGATCGCCCCGATGGCGCCGAGCCGCACCGCGGCCGAGGTCAGGCCGCTGGCGAAGAGATAGCCGGAGACGGAGGCCGCCGTGCGCTCGTCGAGGCCGAGCCCCGGCCAAAGGGCGCCCTGGATGGTGGGAAGGTGCCCGATGAGCGTCCCTGCGCGCACGGCCGCGCGCAGGTCGGCGGCGCCCGGCGTGCCGAGACGGGCATGGGAGGCGAGCAGCGAGGCGCCGTTGCGGCGGCTGCCGACCCGCATCGGCTCGGCGAGCGAGGCAGCCTCGACCGCGGCGTCGATCACTGCCAGCCGCTCGATCGCCGGACCCGCGCGATGGGCGAGGATCAGGGCGACCCGATCGGTCCCGGCCCAGCGGAAGCGCAGGGCGGCGGCTACGGTGCGGGCCAGCGCCGCCTCGTCGAAGGCGGGATTGTCCGCGATCAGGCCTTCGAGGCCGTTGGAGAAGGCGAAACTGCCGCTCGGGAAGGCGGTGTCGGCCTGCTGGAGCGCGGTGAGGGCGGCGAGCAACGGCTCAGCCCTCCTCGGCCGCCGCGTCGATGGAATGGGCGACACGGCCCTCCGAGATCAGCGCGCCGAGGCGGATGAGGTAATCCTCCACCGGCCCTTCCAGGGCGACGAGGATCGCGCCGCCGTCGAAGCGGACGCGCCAGTGCAGATTGCCGGCATGGTAGCCGAGTTCGAGCGCGTCGGCGGCGTTCGCCGGTACGAGACGAAGCCAGCGCTCGGTGCCGACGCGGGCGACCAGGGCATGATGATCGTCGAGGACGAGCACCGCCCCGTCGAACAGGGCCTGATCCCGCGGCAGGGCGAGCGCGATCTCCTCGCCGGCGATTGTTTTCGCCCTGAGGCGGCGTCGGGCCACATCGGCGCTCGGCACCGGCAGGATGTCCACCGCGCCGTGATGCTCGAGATGATGCAGGCGCTCGGCCAGACCAGCCTCCGACCGGCTGCCCAGAACGCGTTGGATCACACGCATACGCCA
>JAGTAM010000129.1 GCA_023422485.1 Pseudomonadota bacterium
TGCTGGCGCGTCTGCACGATCGGGTCGGCTTCACCGGCAATGATCACGCTCGGCACACGAAGGCTCTCGTAGCGCGGCGCCTGCTCGGCGAGAGCTGCGGGAAGGCCGGCGAGATCCTGAATGTTGGCAAGCGCCGGGCCAGGCCGCAGGATCAGCGGCGCGCGGCTCACCTCGATATAGGACTCAACCGCCCGCTCAGGCCGGAAGACGCTGACCGCGACCGAGGGCAGGTAGGACAGGCCGAGCGGCACGGCGATGGTCCGGGTCAGAAGCCATGTCACGGGCGGCCTCAGGGCGAGCCCCGCCCACCATGGCAGCGGGCGCGGCGGAAGCGGCATCGCCACGGGCGCGACGAGGACGAGCCCCGCAACCTGTTCCGGCCGGTCGAGGGCCATCCGCAGGGCGAGCGCACCGGACCAGGAATGTCCGAGAAGGATCGCCGGCCCAACGCCGAGCCGGTCGAGGGCTTGACCCAGCACCCGACCCTGGAAGGCCGGTGAGGCGGCCTGCGCGCCCGCGATCCGGTCGCTGTTGCCGTAGCCCGGCCGGTCGAAGGCGATGACCCGGAAGCCAGCCCGGGCGAGATGGCGCCCAATGCCTTCCATCGGGTCGTAGGCGTTGGCCGAGGCACCGTGGAGGAGAACGACCGTGGCTCGCGCACCCTCGCCAGGTCCGTCCTCGAGATAGGCGATTCGCCTGCCCTCGACCTCGATGCTGCGGTCGGCGGCAGGATAGCGGGCCTCGACGCGCCAAGCGATCAGCCGCGTCGCGATCGCGGCGCAGGCCAGCGCCAGCCCGGCAAGCCCGATGGCCGCCGCGAGGAAACCCAGGGCGAAGCGGACGAGGTCGGCGAGGCCCACGACCGGCGGCTCAGAGGTCGCGACCGTCCACGTCGGGTCTCAGTCGCTCGATGGCCTTCTTCAGTACGTCCCATTGCGGGTAGAGCGCTTCTGCCCGGCGGAAAGCATCGAGGGCACGGCCCTTGTCGTCCTGAGCGAGGTAGAGCTTGCCGAGCGCCGCCCAGGCCTCGAAATGGCGCGGCTCCAGCACGAGGGCGCGTTGCAGGTCGGCGATCGCGGTCGCGGAATCGGACAGGCGCCAGAACAGGGTCGCCCGCCGGCTCCAGCCCTCGGACCAGTTCGGCTCCAGGGCGACGGCACGGTCCATCAGTTCGACGGCGAGGGGCAGATCGTTGCCGCCCATCGCCTGCCGGGCGCGGTCGGAGAGGAGATCGGCGGTCGCGCTGCCAGATCGGCCGAGACGGCGCTCGATCAGGGTGGCGATCGCCTTCGCCTCGGTCTCGTCCCCGGCCTGCTTGAGGCGGGTGTAGAGGTCTTCGAGGCTGACCGGCGGATGCGCCTTGCGCTCCTTCTCAGGTCGCGCCTTTTCCGCCGCTGCCGCCGGGTGGCCGCTGCTCGCGAGCGCGAGTCCGAGGCAGAGGGCGGTCAGGAGGGGAGTTCGGCGAGCGTCCATGGGTCCGGAGCTTCCACCCCGAACCCGGCTCCCGTCAACGCGCCTCGGTGCCGCGCATGTTGCGCGGCCAGACCGATCAGCGTCCGGGATCAGCCCTGGCGGGCCTTGAAGCGCTTCTGGGTCTTGTTGATGACGTAGACGCGGCCCTTGCGGCGCACGAGCTGGTTGTCGCGGTGACGGGCGCGCAGCGACTTGAGCGAATTGCGAATCTTCATCGGTCTCACATCGGCACGGATTCGAGACCGGCCGCCTGTTGTTCAAGGTGTCTCGAAGGGACGGAGCGCCGCAAGGACGCTCCGGCGATGACGTCGGCGACATCGCGGGGAGGCGGTCGCCTTATCAGACAACCCGGCCGTCAGGCAAGGTCAGGGTAGGCTCCCGCAGCCGTCTCCGTGGCTTCGCGGCGCGCAGAGCGTTACGCGAAGCGCAAGCCTGAGCCTGCGGAGACAGGCGCCGGCGCTTGAGATGGAAGAGGAAACCAGGGCGATCGCTTCGTGCGGTCGCCCTGGCAAGTTCGTCAGCGCTCGCGCCACGCTTTGGCGATCTGGTCGGTCAGGGGCTTGGTGAGGTAGGACAGCACAGAGCGCTCGCCGATCTGCGTGAAGGACTCGACCGGCATGCCCGGCACCAGCCGAAGCCCCGCGAGGCGCTCCTTCTGATCCTCGCGGATGCGGATGCGCGCGGTGTAGTAGCTCTGGCCGGTCTTCACGTCCTGGGTCACGTCGGCCGAGACCCGCACCACCTCGCCGTCGATCTCCGGCGTGGTGCGCGTGTTGAAGGCGGGAAAGCGCAGCACCGCCTTCTGCCCGACCCGCACGTTGTCGATGTCCTGCGGCTGCACCCGCACCTCGACCAGGAGCTGGTCGGAGGCCGGCACGATCAGCATTGCCGGCTCGCTCGGCACGACGAGGCCGCCGATCGTGTGCACGCTCATCTGGTGCACGAAGCCGTCCTGCGGCGCGCGCAGCTCGACCCGCTTGAGCTGGTCCTCGGCCGCCACCCGCTTCTCGCGCAGTTCCGACCACTTGCCGCGGATCTCGGCCAGATCCTTGCCGGTCTCCGTGCGCATCTCGCCGTCGATCTGGAGGATCTGCAACTCGGTCTCGGCAACCTTGCCGCGGGCGGAGGCCGTCGAGGCGATGAGCTGGCCCCGCTCGCCCTCGAGCCGGGCGGCGTCGCGCTCAAGCGCCGTCACGCGGGAAAGCGGCACGAGATTCTTGGCGTAGAGGGCGCGCACGCCGGTCAGTTCGTGGCCGATGAGGCCGATCTCACGGTCCTTGGCGGCGGCCTGCTTGGTGAGTCCGTCGATTTCCTGGCGGAGCTGGTCGATGCGCTCGCGAAGCTGCGCCTTTTGGCCTTCGCGGCCGGCGACGCGGGCGGCAAACAGGCGCGATTCGCCGTCGATCAACCGGGCCACCGTGGGATCGGTGTCGATGCGCGACACGAGATCGGGCGGGAAGGTGATGGTCTTGAGGCCGTCGCGCTCAGCCTCGTCGCGGGCGCGGCGGGCGGAGAGCTCGTCCATGGCCTTGAGCACGATGTCGAGGTTGGCCCGCGTCTGGGTCTCGTCGAGGCGGATCAGCACGTCGCCGGCGGCGACCCGCTGGCCCTCACGGGCGAGGAGCTGGCCGACGACGCCGCCGGTGGGGTGCTGGACCTTCTTCACGTCGGTCTCGACCACGAGCTGGCCCGGCGCGATCACCGCGGCCGAGATGTCGGTGAAGACGGCCCAGCCGCCGACGCCGAAGACGAGGGCGACCGAGAGCCCGATGGCAACGGCGAGATGGCGCCGGATCGAGCTTTGGGCGACCGGTCGCGGCAGCGCCGGGGCGAGGCTGCCGCGAGGAGCGAGGGACGAGGGGGCAAACGTCGACGACATCAGGCACTCTCACGAATCGTGGGCGCGGCCACCTGCGCGGCCGGAGCCTCGGCGGCGACCGGAACGGGAGTCGGCGCAGGGCGCAGCACGCGCTTGAGGATCTCGTCCTTGGGCCCGAAGGCCTGGGCGCGGCCGTCGGCCATCATCAGGATCAGGTCGAGGGCGGCGAGCGCGCTCGGCCGGTGGGCGACGACGACGCAGATGCCGCCGCGCTGGCGCACGCCGAGGATTGCCTGCGTCAGGGCGTTCTCGCCCTCGCTGTCGAGGTTGGCATTGGGCTCGTCGAGCACCACGAGGAAGGGGTCGCGGTAGAGCGCGCGGGCCAGCCCGACGCGCTGACGCTGCCCGGCGGAGAGGCCGGTACCTCCCTCGCCGATGCGGGTATCGTAGCCCTCGGGCAGCCGCAGGATCAACTCGTGCACGCCCGCCGCCTTGGCGGCCGAAATGATCGCCTCGGCCGGGGCGGCGAGCTCGAAACGGGCGATGTTCTCGGCCACGGTGCCGGCGAACAGCTCCACCTCCTGCGGCAGGAAGCCGATATGCGGCCCGAGGTCGCCGCTCGTCCACTGGTCGAGGGCGGCGCCGTCGAAGCGGACATTTCCGCGCACCGGCGGCCAGACACCGACGAGCGCCCGCACCAGGGAGGACTTGCCGGAGGCCGAGGGGCCGATGATGCCGAGCCCCTGCCCCGCGCGCAGGCCGAAGCTCACATCCTGCACCACGAGCCGCGGCGTGCCGGGCGGGGCGATGCTGGCGCCCTCGACGGTGATGGTCTCAGACGGCGCCGGCAGGGCGTGCGGCCGCTCGGCCTGCGGCATCCGGGCCAGCAACTCGGACAGTCGGTGCCAGCTCTGGCGCGCGGCGACGAACCCCTTCCAGTTGGCGATGGTGAGTTCCGCCGGCGCGAGCGCGCGGGAGACGAGGATCGAGGAGGCGATGATGACGCCGGCGCTGGCCTCGTTGTGAATGACGAGCCAGGCGCCGAGCGCGAGCACGCCCGATTGCAGCGCCATGCGGAACACCTTGGAGCCGGCGCCGAAGCCGCTCCCGGCATCGGCGACGGCTTGGTGCGCATTCATGTAGTCGCGGTTGGCACTGGCCCAGCGCGCGGCGAGGCGCTCCTGCATGCCCATGGCGGCCAGAACCTCGGCATTGCGGCGGCCGGCCTCGGCGAGCCCGTTGCGCCGCATGCCGTGGCCGGTGGCATCCTGCGTCGGGCCCTTGCTGGCGCGATCGGTGAGGAAGGTCAGGGCGATGAGGATGCCCATGCCGACGAGGGCGGCGACGCCGATCAGCGGATGGAACAGGAAGCAGATCGCCAGGTAGAACGGCATCCACGGTAGATCGAAGAAGGCCGAGGGGCCGGAGCCGGACAGGAACGCGCGGATCTGGTCGAGGTCGCGCAGGGGCAGGAGGCCGTCGCCCTGGGTCACGCCCTTCAGCGGGGCGCGCACCACGAGGTCGAAAACCCGTCCACTCAAGGATTCGTCCAGCGACGCGCCGATGCGGGCGAGGATACGGCCGCGAATGGCTTCGAGCACGCCCTGGAAAGCGTAGAGCGCCAGCGCGAGGGCCGCGAGGCCGATCAGCGTCGGCACCGAGCGGCTCGGAATCACCCGGTCGTAGACTTCGAGCATGAAGAACGAGCCGGTGAGATAGAGGATGTTCACCAGGCCGCTCATCACGGCCACCCCCACGAAGGCTGTCTTGCACTGTCGGAGTGCGGCGGCAATCTCGTTTCTGTCGCGCCTGTCGCTCACCGTCTCATCCCCTCAGCTCAACGGCCCTTGAGCGAGCCATCGGTCCATGCGTCTCGTGGCCCCTATCGAAGGGGCAGGTGATAGCGCGAAATGCGACAAAATTTCAGCATATCGCCACTAATCACAATGGTTTACGCCATCAGAACTATGGATATCTTGAATGAAAACTTAAGATATATTGACTAAGCTCGGGGCTCGACTGGATACGGTGCGCTGGGCCAGCGCTAGGTCTCGCGAGTATCGGATTGCTTGCGATTACAGGCTTTCAAAAAAATTGTTATGACATCGAGAGCCAAAAAAAGAGCCGCCAGCCCGATGGACCAGCGGCTCTCGACGAGGGATCTCGCCAAACCGGCAGCAGTTCCCGCCCTGCCTCAGGGTGGGGTCGTCGGTGCCTGCGGCGGCGGCTCGGCCGGGGCCACGGGCACCGCCATCTCTGCCGTCGATTTCGCCAGTTCGGGATAGGTCTCGATCACGTGCGCCCCCGCCAGCGGCTTGCTCTGACCGTTGTGGCAGGTGGCACAGTTCAGTTTCGGCGCATCACCGGTCGGACCGAGGCGGTTGGCCGGGAAGGTCGAGGTCAGCGGCTCAATGTAGTCGCCGTTGAGATCGCGCACCATGCGGATGGCGTACCAGGCTAAGGTTCGCTGCGGCGTGCTCTGCTCCCAGTTCGAGATAGCCCGGGTGTTGTGGCAGTAGGTGCAGTTGACGCCGAGCGACGACGACATGTGCATCATCAAACCGTAGGTCTTCTCCGCGGCTTGGATCGGCTTGCCCTTGCTCTCCGGCAAAGCCGTCGTCGCGTTCACCCGGATCAGGTTCTCGTCGGCGTCCTTCTTGCCAAAGAACTCGCTCAGCGTGTCGTAGGGCAGCGAGGCGAGACCGACGGAGGGCGAGGCCATGTTCTGCCCGTTGTTGCGGGCAATGAAGCCGGTCTTGTAGTTTGGCCCCGGATTCTGGAACCAGATGTTCGCCGGTACGGGCTGGCCCCGGTGGCAGGTGTAGCAGTTCACCCCCGCCTCGCCGACATGCTTCTCCTTCCAGGTGGTGTTGATGTGCTGCACCATCTGGATCATCCGCCGGGCGACCTGCTTCTGATAGAGGCTGTCATCGGCCATGTTCTCGGTGTTGTGGCAGTAGGTGCAGCCCTGCTCCGGGCTGACCCACTCCGTCATCGAGGTCATCAGGCGGTTGAACTCCTCGACGCTCAGGTCTTTCAGAACCTTCACGTTCTCGTAGACCGCGCCGGCCTTCTCGGTGCCGGGCTCGACCGGATCGGCCGGGGCCGGCGGCAGGTTGGCGGCCTTCAGCGCCGCCGCGCCGGATTTCGTCTGGATCTGATCCATGCCGGTGCCGCGGAAGCCGTGCTGCTGGGCGAGGATCGGGGGTTTGGTCCAGCCGGCCGTTCCGAACTGGGCGATGGTGAGGAACAGGGCGACGACGGCGCCCGCGACGACGAGCAGCGTCTTCATGGTGTCCCCCCTGCGGCTCCGCCCGGCACGGCGAGCGGATCGGTGATCGGTCCGTAGATCTGCGGGTAAGCCGGTGCGACGCCGTGCTTGACCGCCCAGAGGTACCAATTGTCCACCACGGTGCCGGTGAGCAGGATACCGATGCCGCCGGTCAGCGTCGTCAGCACCGCGAACCACCACGCCCAGCGGTGGATCGATTCCATCGTGGCGTTGAAGCCCATGGTCCAGCGCCAGAACAGAGCGGCGCGCTCGGTGGCGGTGCCGCGATCGACGATCTGGTCGATCTCACGCTCGGCGCCGTAGCGGCTGGTGGCGAGGATGGTGCCGCCATGCATCGCGAACAGCAGCGTCGACCCGTAGAGGAAGACGATCGAGAGCATGTGGAACGGGTTGTAGAACAGGTTGCCGTAGCGCAGCGAGAACGCGGCGGTCCAATCGAGATGCGGGAAGAGGCCGAAGGGCACCGCCTCGCTCCACGAGCCCATCAGCAACGGGCGGATGAAGCCGAGCACGAGGTAGAGCCAGATGGCGCTCGCGAAGG
>JAGTAM010000143.1 GCA_023422485.1 Pseudomonadota bacterium
CTGAAGCCCTACCGCACCAAGCGCACCGTCGAACTGCTGTGGCACGGCATCTGGACCTACGTGCTGCACCACCGCATCGACGCGATGCTCGGCTGCGCCAGCCTTGAGGGCACCGATCCGGACCGCCTCGCGCTGCCCCTGAGCTTCCTCCACCACCACGCCCGCGCCCCCGAGGCGTGGCGGGCCCGCGCCCTTCCGGAGCGCTACGTCGCGATGGACCGGCTGGCCAAGGAGGCGGTCGATCCCAAGGCCGCGCTGATGGCGCTGCCGCCGCTGGTGAAGGGCTATCTCCGGGTCGGGGCCACCTTCGGCGACGGCGCCGTGGTGGACCGCCAGTTCGGCACCACCGACGTGCTCGTGGTGCTGCCGGTCTCGGCGATCTCCGCGCGCTACATCGGGTATTTCGGCGCGGGTGCGGATCGGCACGCCGCCTGAGGGCTGCGGGTTGCGGCGGGGGCCGGGCCCTGCTGAGGCAGGCGCCTCGTCTCCCTGACGCCTCGCCGCAAGGTCATGTCCGCCGTCTCCGCTCCCCTCTCCGATCGCGACCGTCTCGGCGCGATGACCGCCGCGATCGCCTGCGTGGCGGTGGTGGGCACGGGGCTCGGCCTGTCGATCCCGCTGCTGTCGCTCGAGATGGAGCGGATGGGGGCGTCGAGCGTCGTCATCGGCCTCAACACGGCGATCGCCGGGTTCGCGGCGATCCTCACGGTGCCGTTCGTGCCGCGGCTCGCAGCAAAAGTCGGCGTGGTGCGCCTGCTGATCCTGGCGATCGTGCTCGGCGGCCTGTGCCTCACCGCCTTCAAGCTGCTTCCCAACCTCGTCCTGTGGTTCCCCCTGCGCTTCGTCTTCTCGACGACGATGGGGGTGCTGTTCGTGCTCTCCGAGTACTGGATCAACGACGCGGCGCCCCCTGAGCGGCGCGGGCTGGTGATGGGCGTCTACGCGACGGTGCTGGCGATCGGCTTCGCCATCGGGCCGACGCTGCTCACGCTGCTCGGCACGGAAGGCCTCGCGCCGTATCTCGCCGGCTCGGCCCTGTTCTTCCTCGGCCTCACCCCTCTGGTGCTGGCCCGCAACCTCTCGCCCGCCCTCGGGCACGACGAGGGCGGCGGGATCATGACCTATCTGCGCCTCGCGCCGCTCGCAGTGCTGGCCGCCGCCCTCTACGGCGCGGTGGAGGCGGGCGCTTTCGCGATCCTACCGCTCTACGGCCTGCGCATCGGCCTCGACGCGCTGGTCGCCGCCGCCCTGGTGAGCGCGGTGGCGCTCGGCAACGTGGTGTTCCAGATCCCCGTCGGGCTGCTGGCCGACCGGGTGGACCGGCGCCTCGTCCTGCTCGGCGGCAGCCTCGCGGGCGCGCTCGGGGCGGCGCTGATCCCATGGGCGTCCGCCTCCCTGCCGGGGCTCACGGCCCTGCTCTTCGTCTGGGGCGGGATCGTCGGCACGCTCTACACGGTGGGGCTCGCCCATCTCGGCGCCACCTTGCGCGGACCCGATCTGGCGGGCGCCAACGCCGCCTTCGTGATGCTCTACAATGCCGGGCTGATGCTCGGACCGCCGCTGATCGGCGGCGGCATGGATCTCGCCCCGCCTCAGGGATTCGCCGTCGCCATGAGTCTGCTGTTCGCGCTCTACGCGGTGCCGGTGGTTCGCAGCCTCGTGCGGGAACCGGCGGTCTGAGGATCGGTTGCGGCGGCACGGAACGGCGCCCCGGCGGTGCCCGTTATCCTGTCGAAGCTGCACCGTTTTTCATTCCGACGACGAAGGAGCCCGAACCATGAGCCTCATCGGACGCATCGTCACCAAGATCCTCGGCACCGACGACCGCGCCGTCGTTCGTGACGACCGCAACGCCGATTCGAGTTCCCCGATCGGCCGGCTCGTGACGAAGATCCTGCGCAAGTAATCGCTTCACACGACACCGATCCAAGGGCCGGCCGTCCGAAAGGGCGGTGCGGCCCTTTTTGATGTCCGGTGCCATGAGGAGGGATGACTTTTTGCGGGGTGGTCTTTTCCTGATGAGGCCTTTATGCCCCTGCCCCTCTTCCGCTCTCGAATCCTAACAGCTTAAGGCCCAGGTTTCTGCCGCGGTTCACCTCACTGGGCCGCGCGAGCCGATCTGCGATCATGTCCCCATTGCCCCACGTTGCCCCGGCCGCCGAACCGCCGCGGGCCGAAACCGATGCGAGCCGAGGCCTGCCGAGCTACATCGTCGGCCAGGACGGACAGGGCCGCTGGGTCGCCCTGGAGAGCCACGGACTCGGCGGCGGCTACTTCCGCAGCCGGGAGGCGGCGTTTCAATATGCGGTCGGCGAGACCGGACGCCGCGCCGGCGCGGTCCGCCTCAGCGCCGAGCCGTTGCGCATCACCCTGTGAGAGGGGTGGCGCGGGCTCAGCGCCCTGCCACCGCTTCCCGCACCACACTCTTGACCAGCGGCGCGGCCGGCACGCTCGGATGCCAGAACTGGCCGGTTCGGCCGGCTTCGTAGCCGTACTGGTAGAGGCTGCGCATATAGGCGGTATCGAAGCCGCGGGCCGTGGTGGTCTGCGGCGCGGTCTCGTCGATATAGGCCAGATTGAAGCCGATTCCGTTGCGCCGGGCGAAGGCGTCGGTGGCCACCAGCGGCGCCCGCGAGCGGGCGCGGCTCGCGGTGGTGAAGGATTTCTCGACGATCGACAGGGTGTTGTTCTTGGTCACCTCGAATTCGGGCTCCAGCCGCCCGTTGATGACCACGTAGATGTCGGCCTTGCCGGCGCTGCGGAAGCGCCCGTCGCGCACCAGGAACGACTGCGGCAGGGTGAAGACCGGTGTCACCACCGAGCCGTCCACGTGCATCTCCTGGAAGGCGCGGCCCTCGGCCTGCACGTCGAGGAGCTGGGGCGGGAACACCGCTGGGATGCTGGCCGAGGCGGTCAGCACGTCGGTGAACAGCGAGACCGCGTTGGGCGCGCCGCTCGAAGCAATGGCGCCCATGTTCCAGATCACCGCGCGCTGCGTGTCGAGATTCGTCGTCACCACGAGCAGGCGGCGCCCCTTGGCGTGCTCCTCGGCGACGGCCTGGAGCAGATCGGGCGTGACGTAGCGGGCGATGAGGTTGCGCAACCGCCCGTCGCCGAACAGGCCCGAGCCGAACAGCACGTTGGCGAGGCTCGGGCTCTGCACCAGCGATTCGGCGGCGCCGCTGGTGTAGATG
>JAGTAM010000162.1 GCA_023422485.1 Pseudomonadota bacterium
CCGTAGACCAGCGGCTCGATGACATGCCCGACGATCGGCTCGACCAGGGCGATGAGGAGGAAGGTCGCCAGCACCATGCTCCAGCCCGGATCGACGGCGGCCGCGAGCGCGATCGGCAGCACCGCCGAGAGCACGGCGCCGATATAGGGCACGAACCGCATCACCAGCGCGAAGATGCCCCACAGCACCGGGCTCGGCACGCCGATGATCCAGAGCCCGACGCCGATGACGATGCCGAAGGCGGTGTTGAGGGCGAGCTGGCCCAGAAAGTACCGCGAGAGGCGGCGCGCCGCGTCGTCCATCGCCACGGTGGTGCGGTGGAGGTCGCTCGAGCCGGCGAGCCGGATCAGGCGGTCGCGCAGATCCTCCCTCTGCATCAGGATGAAGAGAAGGACGACGATGACGATGCCCGCGGTGGCCAGCGGCTGCGCCACCGGCGAGAGCACGGTGGTGGCGAGTTCGAGCGGGCTCGGGCGGCGCTCCTCCACCTGCACCACCAGGGGCTTGGCCGGCTCGGGCTCGGCCTTGCGGGCGCTGTCGCGGGCGGCCTGCTCGCGTTTGGCCCGCTCGGCGCTCTCCTTGTTCTCCTCGCCGCCCTGGTGGATCGCCCGGTTGATGTTGGCGATGTAGTCCATGGTCTGGCCGAGCGAGCCGTTGCGCAGGCCCTCGATCTTGCGCTCGACGGTGCGCTGGTAGCGCGGCACGTCCTGCGCGAGTTCGGCGACCTGGACCCCGATGACGGTGGTGACCGCGCCGATGAGGCCGGCGGCGAACAGCACCGAGACCAGAACGGCCACCGCCCGCCCCAGCCGCAGCCGGCGCAGGAAGTTCACCAGCGGGCCGAGCACGAAGGACAGGAGCACCGCGATCGCGATCGGGATCAGCACCTCGCGCGCGAGGAACAGGCCCGCGACGATGATCGCGAACACGACGAGGGACGAGGCGAGCGGACCCTTGGGCGTCTCGGCGGCGGCGACCCGCGTGGGGCGTGGCGGCACGATGAAGCCCTCGCCGGGGGATATACGCTTCATGTCAGGCCGAACTTCCCTCTTACGCCACGCTTCGATCGAGGGCCCGACGGATCGCATCGCGATCGCGGGCCCTTCGTCCTGCTCAGGGGCCGCGCTGGCTCGCGCGGCAGGCGGCGCGCCAGGGCGCCTGAACTCAAGAAACCGTGAGCAGGCGGAATTCGATCCCGGAAACGTTGCCGTACCGGTGTGGTCGTCAGGATGCTGCGAAAGATCGGGCCGAGGATTGAGCGAAGGGCCGGAGGCTAAAGCCCGCCCGCTCCAGCCCCGTGCGCACCGCGCGCGCCATCGCAATAGCCTCCGGGTTGTCGCCGTGGACGCAGACCGTGTCGATCACGACCGGAATGCGGCGTCCGCCCAGCGTGAAGACCGCGCCCTCCCCGACCATGCGGACGACCCGCGCCGCCGCCGCCTGCGCCTCGTGGATCACTGCCCCTGGCGCGTCGCGGGGAGCGAGCGTGCCGTCCTCGGCATAGGCGCGGTCGGCGTAGATCTCCCGCACGAGGGGCAGGCCGGCCCGTTCCCCGGCCCGCTCTGCGGCGAGGCCCGGCATCACCACGAGGGCGAGGCCCGGATCGACGCCGGCCACGGCGCGGGCGAGCGCGTCGGCGACCGCCTCATCCTCGTTCGAGAGGTTGGCGAGCGCGCCATGCGCCTTGACGTGGGTGACGCGGGTGCCCGCCAGCGCGGCGCAGGCCTGGAGCGCGCCGATCTGGTAGGCGATGTCCCGCTCGATCCGTCGCGGACTCTCATGGATGCGCAGACGGCCGAAGCCGCGCAGGTCCGAAAAGCCCGGATGGGCGCCGAGCGCGACGCCCCGCTTCCGCGCCGCGGCCGCCGTCTCGACCATGATGTCGGGGTCGCCCGCATGGAAGCCGCAGGCGACGTTGGCCGAGGTGACGATGTCGAGGAGCGCGGCGTCGTCGCCCATGCGCCAGGGCCCGAAGCCTTCGCCGAGATCGGCGTTGAGATCGATGCGGGCGCTCACCCGGCGTCCCGCATGGATCTCGACGTCTTCGCGGCTTGAGGCCCTTGCTGCGGGCCCTGTTGCGGCTCCTGCCGCTGCTCCTGGGCGCCCGACCGCCGTGATGCGTCGGCCCGCGGCCGCATCACCACGCCGAAGCCTTCGCTCTCGTCGCCGATGAAGCGGATGCCCTCCCCTTCGAGCACCGAGCGGATCGCGTCGAGGGTCTTGACCCGCGGGGCGACCTGATCGCTCTCGATCATATTGAGCGTCACCGCCGAGATGCTGGCACGACTGGCCAGAACCCCTTGCGTCCATTTGAGAAGGCCGCGGCCGGCGCGGATCTGGGCGGGGGTGATGGCAGGCGGGTTGGCAGAGGTCAGCATGGGGCGGAGATGGGCGAAACTGAAAGAATTTTCAAGTTTCCGGTTGACGCACCCGCGGTACAACCTTAAGCACCAGCCCATCGGCTCAGCCGGGCCGGAGAAACGAGCGTTATCGCTTGCCCTTGTGGGAAAGCTTCGCTCCTTCGCGTCCGGCTCTCAGCTCGAACAACATCACCGGCGCGGGCCGGTGGGCATCGGTTATCACCTGTCACGTGAAACCATCCGATTGCCCGTTCACATGTCCGCGTCTCCCATTGGCCCCGCCTCGACGGAGCAAGGCATGAAACACGACGATCTCTGCGTCGCCGCTTTCGCCCGTCTAGGGTCCGAGCGGCCAAGGTCGATCCGGTCGCATCCGGTCGCGCGAGATACGCTCGGCCACGCGGGCCGATAGCGGACGGTTATCTCAGGGAGTCGAACGCCTGACGCCTTCGGGCCGAGGGCTCGATTGTCCGCAAGGACATTCCCGTCCGCAACACCATGCCCGCGTGGCCGCTGCTGAGGCTCGGCCCCTCATCCCCTCATCCCCTCATCCCATCCCGGCGGCTCCTGCGGGCCGAACGGGGACGGTTATCGGTAGAGCGCCGCGGCCCGTGCCGCGGAGGTCGCGAATTCGACTTTCGCCGGGTGTCAGGCCCGTAGCTCAGCAAACCCGTCCCCGACACCCATGACCGCAGGGTCGTTCACGGTTCAGTTGTGGGAAAATATTCAAATCGCGCGGGCCGAAGAGGAACGGTTATCATTTTTTTATGAGGTGGTCGCGGGTTCGAGTCCCGCCGGGTCGAGAGGCCCGTAGCTCAGTCGGATAGAGCGCCCCGTTCCTCACCCCATGACCGCGCGGCCCGCAAGCCGGACACCCGTCCGACCTGCAGGCGCGAACGAACACAAGAATCGGCCGTGCGGGCCGATGGAGACCGGTGA
>JAGTAM010000184.1 GCA_023422485.1 Pseudomonadota bacterium
GCGTCCAGGAGATCTTCGAGGTCGTCGCCTCGTGCTCGAACATCACCGAGGGGTTCTTCGCCTCGATGTACGGCACGGTATGGGCGCCGCACTTGTCGCCGATCAGCAGCGAATCGCAGTTGGTGTAGTTGCGCGCGTCCTCGGCCTTGCGGTGGCTGGTGACGAGGCCGCGATAGGTGTTCTGCGAGTAGCCTGCGGCGATGCCCTTCGAGATGATCCGGCTCCTGGTGCGCTTGCCGAGATGGGTCATCTTGGTGCCGGAGTCGACCTGCTGGTAACCGTTCGACACGGCGATCGAATAGAACTCGCCGACGGAATCGTCGCCCCGGAGGATGACGCTCGGATACTTCCAGGTGATGGCGGAGCCGGTCTCGACCTGCGTCCAGGAGATCTTGGAACGGGCACCGCGGCAGTCGCCGCGCTTGGTGACGAAGTTGTAGACGCCGCCCTTCCCTTCTGCGTTGCCGGGGTACCAGTTCTGGACGGTCGAATACTTGATCTCGGCGTCCTCGAGCGCGACCAGTTCGACCACCGCCGCATGTAACTGGTTCTCGTCGCGCATCGGCGCGGTGCAGCCTTCGAGGTACGAGACGTAGCTGCCCTTGTCGGCGACGATCAGCGTGCGCTCGAACTGGCCGGTGTTCTCGGCGTTGATGCGGAAGTAGGTCGAGAGCTCCATCGGGCAGCGCACGCCTTCGGGGACGTAGACGAAGGTCCCGTCGGAGAAGACCGCCGAATTGAGCGTCGCAAAGAAGTTGTCGCGCTGCGGCACCACCTTGCCGAGCCATTTCTTGACCAGCTCGGGGTATTCGCGGATCGCCTCGCTGATCGAGAGGAAGATCACGCCGGCCTTCTTGAGCTCCTCGCGGAACGTCGTCGCCACCGAGACTGAGTCGAACACCGCGTCGACCGCGACCTTGCGCGCGCCCTCGACCCCGGCGAGGACCTTCTGCTCCTCGATCGGAATGCCGAGCTTGGCGTAGACCGCGAGAATCTCGGGATCGACCTCGTCGAGCGACGCAAGCTTGGGCTTGGCCTTGGGCGCCGCATAGTAATACGCGTCCTGGTAGTCGATCTCGGGGTAGCCGAGCTTGGCCCAGTTCGGCTCGGCCATCTCCTGCCACAACCGGAAGGCCTTGAGCCGCCACTCGAGCATCCACTCGGGCTCGCCCTTCTTCGCCGAGATGAACCGCACGGTGCCCTCGTCGAGCCCCTTGGGCGCGAACTCGGTGTCGATCTCGGCCGACCACCCGTGCTCGTACTCGGCCGCCTTGGCCGCGGCTTCGCGCGCGGCGCGGTCCTGGATGTCGAGCTCTTCGCTCATGCGATCGGTCCTGGAGATTGATTGGCAAGCGAAGACGCGAAGGCGCGAAGAGGCAGGCCCCGCGCAGCAGGCGCCTTCCGCCCCGGAAGCCTCGGTTCAGCGGTCCACGTCGATTGATGAGGGCGGCTTTGCCGCCGGCGCGACATCTTCGCGTCTTCGCGTCTTCGCGTGGGAAAAGTCATCGCGCGACCTCCGCCATCCGCGGCCCCGCGAGTCGGGTCAGCGGCACGCCGGCAAGCGCATCGCGCAGGGTTTCGTTGACCACCCCCCAATGCGGCCGGACCGAGCAGCAGGTCTCGAGCGCGCAGTCGTGTCGGCCCTGCTCGACGCACGAGGTCAGCGCAATCGGCCCCTCGACCGCCTCGACAATATCCGCGAGCGTGATTGCCGCTGCCGGTCGCGCCAGCTTGAGCCCGCCGCCGGCCCCGCGCGCCGAGCGCAACAGGCCCGCGCGCGACAGCAGGCTGACAAGCTTCTGCACCGTCGGCAGGGGGAGCCCGGTTTCGTCGGCCAACTCGGCGGCCGAGACACGAACGCCGCCGCAGTGGCGCGCAGCGGCACACATCGTGACGACGGCGTAGTCGGCCATGCTCGAGAGGCGCATGTTGCGATCCGTTCTCAAATCAGACTGATTCGTTCCGATTTGATCTAGGGGCGTTGCCCGGGGATTTCAAACAAGCGTCGCTTTCAGGTGGGAAATAGGCGGCCAAAAAAAGGGGCGGCTCCGGAACGGAGCCGCCCTTGAAAGTCGAGAACTCGTCGCATCACTGCTCCGAGCCCTTCGGGTCGCAAGCCCCAGCTAGCCGAATCGCGAAGATGAGACTTGTAGGAAAGCGACAACCGCTGTTCGCACATGCAAAATTTTTCGGCCTGGAGACGATTATCGCGTGATTCCAACGATCTTGCCGCGGTCGACAGCGCCCGGCGGGACTGCCATAGCCGCCTGTCGTGACGTACCGCCTGCTTCGCCCCGCGCTTTACTTGGTTAACCCGGAGCGGGCCCACCGAGTCGCGTTGGCGGCGTTGCGGCGGGTTCCGCAGGGCCGGCCGGCGGCTCTCCGTGGGCCGCTCGCGACAGAGGTGGCGGGGATCGCGTTCCCGAACCCCCTGGGCATGGCGGCCGGGTTCGACAAGGACGCCGAAGTCCCGGATGCCCTGCTCGGCCTTGGGTTCGGATTCGTCGAAGTGGGCTCGATCACCCCGCGTCCGCAGGCCGGCAACCCGCGCCCGCGGCTGTTCCGGCGGGTCGAGGACCGCGCGGTGATCAACCGGATGGGCT
>JAGTAM010000199.1 GCA_023422485.1 Pseudomonadota bacterium
TGCTGGAACTCTATCAGGTCCACGCCGTGACCGAGGGGACCGACGCGCAGGCCGAGGTCTCGGTGCGGCTAAAGGCCGGTGAGCGCTCGGTGACGGCCCGCGGCGCCGACCCGGACACGCTGGTGGCCTCGGCCAAGGCGTATCTGTCCGCCTTGAACAAGCTCTCGGCCGCCTCCGTGCGGCTGCACGCCCAGCACACCGCGGTGGTGTGAAACAAGCTGCGTAGTCCCAACCTCTCCCTCATCCTGAGGTGCCGCGTGAGCGGCCTCGAAGGAGGGGTCCAGGGATCGCAGCGGCTTCTGGAAGCCTCCTTCGAGGCTCCGCTTCGCTTCGCACCTCAGGATGAGGGCGTGTCTTGGAGGATCGGCCTAGCGGCCGATCCGGCTCGAAAAGTCGATCACCAAAAATGCCCGCCTATCGCTCCCGCACCACCACCCACGGCCGCAACATGGCCGGCGCCCGCGGCCTCTGGCGCGCCACCGGCATGAAGGATTCGGACTTCGGCAAGCCGATCATCGCGGTGGTAAATTCGTTCACGCAGTTCGTGCCCGGCCACGTCCATCTCAAGGATCTCGGCCAGCTCGTCGCCCGCGAGATCGAGCAGGCCGGCGGCGTGGCGAAGGAGTTCAACACCATCGCGGTCGATGACGGCATCGCCATGGGCCATGACGGGATGCTCTATTCGCTCCCCTCCCGCGAGCTGATCGCCGATTCCGTCGAGTACATGGTCAACGCGCATTGCGCCGACGCCATGGTCTGCATCTCGAACTGCGACAAGATCACCCCCGGCATGCTGATGGCGGCGCTCCGCCTCAACATCCCGGCGGTGTTCGTCTCGGGCGGCCCGATGGAGGCCGGCAAGGTCGTGATGAACGGCGTCACCCGGAAGTTCGACCTCGTCGATGCCATGGTGGCGGCGGCCGACGACCGGGTCTCCGACGAAGATGTCGCGGTCATCGAGCGCTCGGCCTGCCCCACCTGCGGCTCGTGCTCGGGCATGTTCACGGCCAATTCCATGAACTGCCTCACCGAGGCGCTCGGCCTGTCGCTGCCGGGTAACGGCTCGACGCTGGCCACGCACGCCGACCGCAAGCGCCTCTTCGTCGAGGCGGGCCATCTCATCGTCGATCTGGCCCGCCGCCACTACGAGCAGGACGATGCCAGCGTGCTGCCGCGCGCGATCGCAACCATGGCCGCGTTCGAGAACGCGATGACGCTCGACATCGCGATGGGTGGCTCGACCAACACGGTGCTGCATCTGCTCGCCGCCGCGCACGAGGGCGAGGTGCCCTTCACCATGGCCGACATCGACCGGCTCTCGCGCCGGGTGCCGGTGCTGTGCAAGGTCGCGCCCGCAGTCGCTGACATCCACATGGAGGACGTCCATCGCGCCGGCGGCATCATGGGCATCCTCGGCGAACTCGACCGCGCCGGCCTGATCGACCGCTCGGTCGGCAATGTCGGTTCGGGCACGCTCGGCGCGGCGCTCGACCGCTGGGACGTGACAAAGACCCAGAGCCCCTCGGTGCAGGAATTTTTTCGCGCTGCGCCGGGCGGCGTGCCGACCCAGGTCGCCTTCAGCCAAGCCTCGCGCTGGGATGAACTCGACCTCGACCGGGAAAAGGGCGTCATCCGGGACGCCGAGCATGCCTATTCGAAGGACGGTGGGCTGGCCGTGCTCTACGGCAACTTGGCGGAAGACGGCTGCATCGTGAAGACGGCCGGCGTCGACGCCTCGATCCTCACCTTCACCGGCACGGCCCATGTCTTCGAGAGCCAGGACGCGGCGGTGGACGGCATCCTCAACGGCCGGGTGAAGGCTGGCGAGGTGGTGCTGATCCGCTACGAGGGCCCCCGCGGCGGCCCCGGCATGCAGGAGATGCTCTATCCCACGAGCTACCTGAAATCGAAGGGTCTCGGCAAAGCCTGCGCACTGGTCACCGACGGCCGCTTCTCCGGCGGCTCCTCGGGCCTGTCCATCGGCCACGTCTCGCCGGAGGCCGCCGAGGGCGGTCTGATCGGCCTCGTGGAGCAGGGCGACCGGATCGAGATCGACATTCCGAACCGCCGCATCCATCTCGCCGTGGACGAGGCGGTGCTGGCCGAGCGCCGCGCTGCCCGCGATGCGGAGGGCTGGCGCCCGGCCGCTCCCCGCAAGCGCAAGGTCAGCACGGCCCTGCGCGCCTACGCGATGCTCGCCACCAGCGCCGCCAAGGGCGCGGTGAGGAAGATCGAGGACTAGGCGTCCCTCGACGGCGGTTCTGGATCACGCCACGCCGTTCACGCTGAGGTGCCCGCGAAACCGGGCTTCGAAGCACGGTGCGCCGTTGATCCAGGCCCGACGCCTCGCTGAAAGCAGTGGCAGAACCCTTGGCGCGTGCTTCGAAGCTCGCGTGCCACGAGTGCCTCAGCCGGAGGACGGGGTGATTCCGCGGATTGCGGCGGCTCACACTCGCGCATCGGGCACGGATCACGCATAGACGCGTTCTCAGGCCGTGCTTCGCACCGGATGGGAGAGACGTCGGACCCATGCAGATCGCCACGCCCTACCTGATGTTCCTCGGCGACGTGCCGGACCGGCTCGCTGCCAAGACCGCCTACGGCATCAACGATTGGCGTCCCGAATGGTGCGTCGGCCAGCTTCGGATGGAGGGCTGCGCCGCCGATCTCGGCATTCCCGACCTCACGCTGCAGGAGGCGGTCGCCAAGGGCTGCAAGACCATGGTGGTCGGCGTGGTCAATGCCGGCGGCGTTCTGCCCGAGCACTGGGTGAAGGAGATCGTCGCCGCGCTCGATGCAGGCCTCGACGTGGCGAGCGGGCTGCACGTGCGCCTCGGCTCGATCCCTCAGATCGCCGAGGCCGCAAAGCGCAACGAACGCGCCCTGCACGATGTCCGCCACACCACCGAGACCTTCCCCACCGGTAAGGGCACGAAGCGTCCGGGACGGCGCCTGCTCACCGTCGGCACCGATTGCTCCGTCGGCAAGAAGTATACGGCGCTCGCTCTGGAGCGCGGCATGCGCGAGCGCGGCTTCGACGCCGATTTCCGCGCCACCGGCCAGACCGGCGTGTTCATCTCCGGCCGCGGCGTGGCCATCGACGCGGTGGTGGCCGATTTCATCTCCGGCGCCGTCGAGTGGGTCGCACCCGCCGCCGATCCGAACCACTGGGATCTGATCGAGGGGCAGGGCTCACTGTTCCATCCCTCCTTCGCTGGCGTCAGCCTCGGCCTGCTGCACGGGGCGCAGGCCGATGCCTTCGTCGTCTGCCACGAGCCGACCCGCACGCAGATGCGCGGCGTCGAGACGAGCCTGCCGACGATCCAGGAGGTGATCGACCTGACGATCCGTTGCGGCGCGCTCACCAATCCCGGAATCCGCCCCGTGGGCATCGCCGTGAACACGCAGGCGCTCACCGATCCGCAGGCCCGCACGCTGCTGCGAGAGACCGAGGCCGCCCACGGCCTGCCCGCCACCGATCCCGTGCGCTTCGGTGTCGAGGGGATCGTGGATCGAATCGCCGTCGAGTTCCCGGCCTGAGGGAGAGCTGCCGATGCCGCGTCTGACCGTTGCCGTCGAGCGCTTTCCTATCGCCGGATCGTTCACGATCTCCCGTGGCAGCCGCACCGAGGCGGTCGTCGTGGTCGCGATCGTGGAGGACGGCCCGTTTCGAGGCCGGGGCGAGTGCGTACCCTATGCCCGCTACGACGAGACGGTTGAGAGCGTCGCCGCCGCGCTCGAAGAGCAGGCGGGATGGATCGCCGGAGGGGGAGGGCGGTTCGATCTCGCCGGGCGGATGACGCCGGGCGCCGCCCGCAATGCGCTCGATTGCGCCCTGTGGGATCTCGAGGCGAAGCGCACAGGCACGCCCGCCTATGAGCTCGCCGGTCTTGCCGCGCCGGTGCCGGTCACCACGGCCTACACCCTGAGCCTCGGCGCCCCAGAGGCGATGGAGGAGGCGGCTCGCGCGGCGGCGCACCGGCCGCTCTTGAAGGTGAAGCTCGGCGGCGAGGGCGATCCTGCCCGAATCGCCGCGGTGCGCCGTGGCGCACCGGATTCACGGCTCATCGTCGATGCCAACGAGGCGTGGCGGCCCGAGACGATCCGCGACAACCTCATGGCCTGCGCGGCGGCCGGCGTCGACCTGATCGAGCAGCCCTTGCCGGCGGGCGAGGACGAACTCCTGGCCGCGATCGACCGCACGATCCCGATCTGCGCCGACGAGAGCCTGCACGACCGTTCCGGGCTCGATGCCCTGGCCCGGCGTTACGACGCGATCAACATCAAGCTCGACAAGGCCGGCGGCCTCACCGAGGCGCTGAAGCTTGCGCACGAGGCGCGGGCGCGCGGCTTCGAGATCATGGTCGGCTGCATGGGCGGCTCGTCGCTCGCCATGGCGCCGGCGATCCTGATCGCGCATCACGCCGCCTATGTCGATCTCGACGGGCCGCTCCTGCTGGCCCAGGACCGGGAACCGGCCCTTCGCTACGAGGGCAGCACGGTCCATCCGCCGCTGCCCGAACTGTGGGGCTGAGTCCGGCGGCGCCTACTGATCCGTATGCAGCGCCAGAGACGGCGCCACGGAATCGTTGAGGCGCAGGCGGGCGTCGAGGATCGGCTCGGCGGACTCGTCGGCCATCTGCTGCGCGAGGTCGGCGATGGCTTGGTACTGGCTCATGCGCTGATCGATCATGCCGTCGAGCTTCTCGTGGACTTCTGCCACGGTGAGGCTGCGGCGCTTGGCGCCGTCCTTGGCGGTGAAGATGGCGCGGTTGGCGCGCGCGGCGCGGCCGAAGGCGGCCTGGGCGACCTTGTCCGGGTCCTCGGCGCTGAGCGAGAGGAACTTGCCGGCGCTCGCCGTGCCGAGGAAATGCGCGAGGTAGAGTTCGGTCGTCTTCAACTCGCGGCCGATCCGGGCCTCGATCCGGCTGCGGTCGCGCTTGATCAACTCGCCCGCCATCAGGCCGGAGATGTAGGGATCGTTGCGCAGGTCGAGCACTCGCTTGCGCAGGCCCGCATCGGCGATGGTGATGCCCGAGCCCTGCCCCTTCACCGCCGCCGCCTCGGCGGCAAGGCCGTGCTTGGCGCCGTATTGGCGGATCATCTCCAGCCACGTGCCGGTGACGAACTGGAACAGGCCCTGTGCCGAGGAAGCCGAGGACTTCACGCTCGTGTCGAAGCTCGACTCCTTGTCGGCCAGCGCCATCATGTAGACCGGATCGACGCCGGTGACCTCGGAGGCCTTCAGGATCGTCTCCACGAGAGGACGCGGCACGCTCATCGCGCCGAAGCGCAGGATCTCGTCGTCGTTGTCCGTGCGCGAAATGCTGAACGGCGCCTGCAGGCGCTCGATCGGCGCCGTCAGGCCGCCGTCCTGGCCGAGCAGCGCGGTGCCGCCCCATTCCAGGTCCGCACCGGTGGGGCGGAGATCGGCACGCACCATCATCGGGATCGATGCGGAGACTTTTGCGTTCTCATAGGCCGACGCCGCCTGCGGCGCGGACATCAGCAGGGTGACGCTGGCGGTCACGGCAGCGAAGCTGCGCACGAGCGGCGAACGACCGCGCGACGGGCGCGGGGCCGCCTCGTTGGTGACATTCGACCCGCACGGCACGAGTCGGCTCACGTCGTCGGCGCAGCGCGCCGGCTCCGGGTAAACCCCCATCGGTCTTCCTTGTTGATGCCTCGGCGTTCTTGGGTGCCAGGCTTCGTTTTGACCGGCGGAGGTTTCGCCGCCGGGTGTGACCACAATGGGACCACCGCGTGATCCAAACGTGATCCCGTTAATGCTGCGTTAAGCCATTGTGTTTACGATATTTTAACCAATCGATGCGGATCGGCCGAAGGCCGCCCTGCGGCAAAGATGGCAGCGTTGGTGCTGGAACGCTCCAGGTCGGTCACAGTTGTCATGGGCCGCGCGGCGACCAGTTAGGGCACAACCTAAGGCGTCAGCGCCACAGAGCAGAAAGATCGAGTTCCCATGGGCATTCAGACCGGTCGACGCGTCGGAGTGGCGTTCGTTGGCATGGGCGGTGCGGTCGCAACGACAGCCATCGCCGGCATCGAAACCATCAAATCGGGGTCGAACCGTCTGGATGGACTACCGCTCGCGGGCGTGCCCGTCGCCGGTATGGCCGACTACAAGGATCTCGTCTTCGGCGGCTGGGACCTGAACGGAGACGACCTCGCTTCCGCCGCCACCGGTCACGGCGTGCTCACCCGCGAGGACATCGAGAACGGCGCCCAGGCCCTCAAGGGCATTACCCCCTGGCCGGCGGTCGGCTCGGCCAAGTTCTGCAAGAACATCGACGGCGCCAACCGCATCGTCGCCAAGGACCATCGCGAGACCGTCTCCGTCATCGCCAACGACCTCAACCGCTTCCGCAAGGAGAGCAACCTCGACGACGTCGTGGTGATCAACCTCGCCTCGACGGAGCGCTGGCCCGACCTCGCCGAGCCGGTCCTCAACTCGGCCGAAGCCTTCGAGAAGGGGCTTGATGCGAGCGACGAGTCGATCTCGCCCGCGATGCTCTACGCCTACGCCGCCATCAAGAGCGGCGTGCCTTACGCGAACTTCACCCCCTCCGTCGCCGCCGACGTGCCGGCGCTGATGGAGCTCGCCCGCGAACTCAACGTCCCGGTGGCCGGCAAGGACGGCAAGACCGGCCAGACCATGATGAAGACGGTGTTGGCTCCCGCCCTGAAGGCCCGCCAGCTCCACGTGGACGGCTGGTTCTCGACCAACATTCTGGGCAACCGCGACGGCCTCGCGCTGAACGACCCGAACTCGCTGCAGTCGAAGCTCAACACCAAGGGCACGGTGCTCGACTCGATCCTCGGCTATCCGGTCGAGGATCACTTGGTTCACATTCACTATTACCGCCCGCGCGGTGACGACAAGGAAGCCTGGGACAACATCGACGTCACCGGCTTCATGGGTCAGCGCATGCAGATCAAAGTGAATTTCCTCTGCAAGGATTCGATCCTGGCCGCCCCGCTCGTCATCGAAATCGCCCGGGTCCTCGACCTCGCCAAGAGCCGCGGCGACGGTGGCGTACAGGAACAGCTCTCGACCTTCTTCAAGGCGCCGATGGTCAAGAATGGCCACGGCCCGGAGCACGATTTCGGCAAGCAGCAGCGCATGCTGTTCGACTGGCTGGGCGTGCAGCACTGAGGCCTCCACCCGTGGCAGGCTTCTCTGACGCCGGGCCGGCCGCTCCCATCGCGATGCGGGAGTTGCTGGTCGAACTCGGCGATCTCAAGCGCGTCCGCTCGGCGGGGCGCGCGGGCTCGATTGCCGAGCGCCTGTTCGCGCAGGGCTGGTCGGCGCTCACCGGTGGCGCCGCTCCGGAGACGGTCGCTCTCGACATCACCGCCAAGGCGCTTGCCGCGGCTCGGCTCTGCGACCTCGATGCCGCCTTTCTCGCGGCGGCGGGTCTCGACGAGGCGCAGGCCTCCGAGATTCTGGTCGCGGGGCTCGATGCCGTCTCAAGCCCGGTCGATGCCGGCCTGCGCGAGCGGCTGGCGGCGTGCTTGCGAAACCCTGCGACCCTGCCGGCGGGGCCGGTGCCCGGCTTCGTCTCGGCCCTGGCGCAGCAGCCGCGGGCCGGGGTGACCTGTCCCGGCAAGCCGCGCATCCTGCTGGAGCCGCCGGAGAACCACGCCGAGCATTGCCTCG
>JAGTAM010000328.1 GCA_023422485.1 Pseudomonadota bacterium
CGCGCACCTGCGCCTGGGATTCACCCCACAGCGCGTAGGTGTCGGCGTGCCGGCCCGCCACCGCGAGCGCGGCGGCCGAGGCGCCGCCGAAATAGACCGGAATCGCTTTCACCGGCTTCACCTCGGAGAAGCCGGCCTCGATCCGGTAATGCGCACCCGCGTAGTCGAAGGGCGTCTGCGAGGTCCAGGCAAGGCGCAGGATATCGAGGAACTCACGGGTGCGGGCGTAGCGCTCGTCCTTGGTGAGGTGGTCGCCGTCGCGGGCGAGGTCGCGGTCGTCGCCGCCGCTGATCGCGTGGATCGCCACCCGCCCTCCGGTGAGCCGGTCGAGCGTCGCGAACTGGCGCGCCGCGACGGTCGGCGCGGTGAAGCCGGTGCGGTGGGCGATCATCAGTCCGATCCGCTCCGTGACGGTGGCGATCTCGGCCGCGATCAGCAGCGGATCGGGCGCCGTCGCGTAGAAGGCCACCAGCACCCGGTCGAACCCGCCCCGCTCGTGCGCCTGCGCCAGCAGACGCAGGTAATCGGGCTCGATCGCCGGGCCGCGCGGGGCGCGCGACTCGGAGACCTCGTGCGGGGCGACGAAGCCGATGAACTCGGTCGCTTCGGGCGGCAGCAGACTCATGCGGAACTCCTTCGGTCAGACGCCGAGCGCGGCGCGGCCAGCGGCGACCCGCACCGCGTCGCCCTGCGGCCAGTGGATGCGCGCGCACAGGACGTCGCGCAGGTGCCGCTCCAGCGGGTTGTTTCGCGAGAGCGCGGCGTTGCCGCAGAGCTCGGCGACCCGCTGCACGGCCTGGATCGCGTTCTCGGTGACGGTGAGCTTGACGAAGCCGGCCTCCTGCGGGGCCGGCGGCGTGCCCGCATCGGTCTCGGCGGCGAGGCTTGCCACGAGCCGGGCGTTGATCGACAGAAGCCGCTCGTTCTCGCCGAAAGCCTCGTGGAAGCGCGGCAGGCTCGCGAGCGGCGCGCCGAGACTGCCGGGCACGCGCTCGTGCAGGAAGCGCGCGAACCACGCTTGCGCCGCCCGCGCGACGCCGTCGTAGAGCGCGGCGAGCAGGGCGCAGCTCCAGGCCTGCTGCAGCGGATCGGGCCGGCGCCAGTCTTCCGGGCGGCGCAGATCGACGGCGTGGGCGCCCGGCACGAATGTCTCCTCGAACACCACGTCGTGGCTGCCCGAGGCGCGCAGGCCCAGATGGTCCCAGCTCTCCTCGATGCGGATGCCCGGGGACGACATCGGCACCAGCCAGTTGCCGATCCGCGGCTCGGCCTCGTCGGTGCGGGCGAAGACGAGGCCGTAGGAGAGCCCCGGTGCGCCCGTCGAGTAGATTTTTCGGCCCGTGATGCGCCAATCGCCGCCGTCGCGCCGGGCGATCGTCGCGGGCAGGCCGCCGCGGGCGGGGGTGCCCAGATCGGGTTCGACCCTCAGCGCGTTGATCAGGGCGCCGTCTGTCACGGCCTCGCGCCCGACCCGGTCGGCGAGCGCGCGCGGCCAGGGTGTGCCGTCGCGGTGGATCAGCCCGTGCTGGAGCAGCGTCATCGCCAGCACCAGGGCGACCGCCGGATCGCCCGCGCCGATGGCGCCGACGGCCTGCGCCGCCCGCACCAGACCGCCGCCGCCGCCACCGAGCCGCTCCGGCGCGGCGAGCCCGATCAGGCCGGCTTCGCGCAGCGACGCGATGGGCGCATGCGGGAAGGCGCCGCTGCGGTCACGCTCGCCGGCGGTCGCGGCGAACCCTTCGGCGAGCGTCCGGGCTGTTTCGAGGAGCGCGGTCATCGAAGGGTCATGGGGCGAAGGAGCATGGGGCGAAGGGGCATGGGGCACGAATGAACGGTCCGGATCAGCCGTTGGGCCGCGTGCGGAGGTGAGAGGCAGGCGGTATTTATGCTCGGCGCGCAGCATCGTGCAGTCAACGAAAGGTATTTCCAAAGTCGAGACCGCCGGAAGGATGTTCTACCCGCGCGTCGCGAGATGCCGGAAGATCACGCCCTGACCTGCTGCGGAGGCGCAGGACATCTGCTGTGAGCGCAGATTCGGCCAGTTCTTGTCCGACCATCTTTCCGTGATGTCACGGCTGTCCGATGCTCAGGCATCGATCCACGCCGAACCAGAACGCCGGATGGAAAATCTTCTCGCGCGAACCGTCTTCGAGAAATTCTATCGCAAGACGCGCTGCATCTTGGAAAGATGCTTCGATTGACTTTGATGCCTCGCGCATGAAAACTGAATAAATCGGCCCGACCAACGAGGCTGCTCCCGATACCGACGCGCCACGCCGTCCCGGCCCACCGGGCGGATGTCCGCGCGTGTGCCCCCTTCTCGGAGACGACCATGACCGACGAGCCCTCGCGCCCCGGCCTTCTTCCGTCGCGCCGGTTCCTGCTCCGCACGGGCGCCGCCGCGGCGGCTCTGCCCCTTGGGTTCGGAATGGGCGGCGTGCGCGCCTGGGGGCCCGGCCCGGCGGTGCCGTTCGATCCCGGCCCGATCTGCCGCCCCGCCGCCGCGGAGGCCGCCGCCGGGCCGCTGAAGCCGATCAAGCTTGCCTGGAACGCTACCGCGGTCTGCACTGCCGCGGCGCCGCTGGCCAAGGAGCGCGGCATCTTCGCCGCCCACGGCCTCGACGTGGAGTTCGTCAATTTCGGCGGCTCGACCGAGGCGCTGTTGGAGGCCATCGCCACCGGCAAGGCCGATGCCGGCATCGGCATGGCGTTGCGCTGGCTGAAGCCCCTGGAGCAGGGCTTCGACGTGAAGATCACGGCCGGCCTGCACGGCGGCTGCCTGCGGCTGCTGGGGGCGAAATCGGCCGGCATCACCGACATCGCGGCGCTCAAGGGCAGGACGATCGCGATCAGCGATCACGCCAGCCCGGCCAAGAACTTCTTCGCGCTCCTGCTCGCCAAGGCCGGCATCGATCCGGAAACCGGCGTCGAGTGGCGGCAATACCCGGCCGACCTCCTCAACCTCGCGGTCGAGAAGGGCGAGGCGCAGACGCTGGCCGATTCCGATCCGCGCACGTGGATCTGGCTGAAGGATCCGAGATTCACCGAGGTCGCCACCAACCTCACCGGTGAGTACGCCGACCGGACCTGCTGCGTGGTGGCGGTGCGCGGCAGCCTGATCCGGGGCGACCGCGCGGCGGCCACGGCCCTCACCCGCGCCGTGCTGGAGGCCGGCCACCGCGTTCACGCGGACCCGGAGGACGCCGCCCGAATCTTCTCCGGCTACGGCGGCCGGGGTTCGGTCGAGGATCTCGCCGCGATGCTGCGGAGCCAGCACCACGGCGACCGTCCGGTCGGCGCCGACCTCAAGCGCCAGCTCGTGCTCTACGGCGACGAACTGAAACAGGTGAACGTCCTCAAGCGCTCGACCGACACGGCCAAGTTCGCCGAGCGCGTCTATGCCGACGTGCTGAGCTGAGGGCGCATCCATGGCCAGCCTGACCGGATTCGCCGGCACCCTGCCCGCCGCCGGGCGCCTTCCCGGCCCGCCGCTGAGGGCGCTTGCCCTCGGTGCGGCGTGGCTCGCGCTCGCGGGCGCGACCTACGCCCTGCCGGAGGAGGGCGACTTTCCTTACACCGTGGGTTTCGCGGGCGGGGCGCTGGCCCTCGGGCTCGTCCTGCCGCCGCTCACCGCCGTCTCGACGCGCCTCGGCCGGGCCGGGACCTCGCTCGCGTATTGGACGCCCTGGCTGACGCTCGTCGCACTCGGTTTCCTCGCCTGGGAGCTGATCACCGCGAAGTTCGCGCTCCTGCCGATGCCGTTCTTTCCGCCGCCGCAGGCAATCCTGGAGGTCTTCGTCGACGACTGGCCCCGGCTCGGCGGCAGCATCCTGGCCTCGCTGAAGCTGCTCGCGGGCGGCTACGTCATCGGCGCCGGCCTCGGCTTCGCGCTCGGCGTCGCCATCGGCTGGTCGAAGGCGGTGGGCTACTGGGCCCATCCGGTCCTCCGCTTCGTCGGGCCGCTGCCGGCGACCGCATGGCTGCCGCTCGCCTTCTTCGTGTTTCCCTCCTCGTGGTCGGCTAGCACCTTCCTGATCGCGCTTGCCACCGGATTCCCGGTCACGGTGCTGACCTGGTCGGGGGTCGCCGGGGTCAACAAGGCCTATTTCGACGTGGCGCGCACGCTGGGCGCCTCGCCCGCCTTCCTCGTGCTGCGGGTCGCGGTGCCGGCAGCCCTGCCGCACGTCTTCGTCGGGCTGTTCATGGGGCTCGGCGGCTCGTTCGCCGTGCTGGTGGTGGCCGAGATGCTGGGCGTGAAGGCCGGCCTCGGCTGGTATCTGCAATGGGCGCAAGGCTGGGCGGCCTACGCCAACCTCTACGCCGCACTGATCGTGATGGCGCTGATGTGCTCCGGGCTGATCACCCTGCTGTTCGCCCTGCGCGACCGCGTGCTCTCCTGGCAGAAGGGACTGGTGCAATGGTAGCCGTGACGCTCGAACGCCCTGCCGCCACCGCCGCCGGATCGCGCCTCGCGGTCGAGGCTGTCTCCCACGCCTTCGACCTCCGCGGCACGGCGCTGCCCGTCCTCGACCGTATCAGCCTCGACGTGGCGCCGGGCGGCTTCGTCGCGTTGCTCGGTCCCTCCGGCTGCGGCAAGTCCACCCTGCTGCGCCTCGTCGCCGGGCTGGAGCCGCCGGGCGCCGGCCGCATCGCCGTCGATGGCCGGCGGGTCGAAGGCCCCGATCCGTCGCGCCTCCTCGTGTTTCAGGACCCCACGCTCTATCCCTGGCGCAGCGTGCGGGGGAACGTGATGCTCGGGCTGGAGGCCCGCGGCGTCACGAGGCCCGAGCGGGCGGCGAAGGTGCAGACGGCGCTTCGCCTCGTCGGGCTCGACGGCTTCGCCGAGGTGTTTCCCCACCAGCTTTCCGGCGGCATGGCCCAGCGCGCGGCGCTCGCCCGCGCGCTCGTGAACGCACCGCGCCTGCTCCTCCTCGACGAGCCGCTCGGCAAGCTCGACGCCCTGACCCGGCTCGCGCTCCAGGCCGAGATTCTGCGGCTGTGGCAGGAGACACGCTTTACCGCGCTCCTCGTCACCCACGACGTCGAGGAGGCTCTGGTGCTGGCCGAGCGCGTGATCGTGCTCTACGACCGTCCGGCCGCGATCCGCGCGGACCTCCCCGTCGATCTCCCCTATCCGCGCCACCGCGACGACCCCGAACTGGTGCGCCTGCGCCGCACGATCCTCGGCATCCTCGGCCAACCGATCTGACCGGCTGCCCCTGCGGGTGGGCCGCACCGGCAATCGTCCGGCGAGCGGGACACCGCCTGTCGGGACGATGCGCTCAGGTGAGGCGTCCTGCCTCGGGAAGGCGCTGAGCGAGACGCACGGCACCTCCCGCAAGGACTCGCGGTCACTGCGCGGCGACGGCGAGCACCGGGTGAGCCTCGATGAGGTGATCGAGACCATGCGCCGGACCGGTCTCGACATGCAGGCCGAAGACAGGGAAACCTTGCTCGGCGGGCTCGCCGTCGACGTCGCCGCCTGCCGAGGCGCCGAACGCCAAGGCCCACCGGCGGCTCATCCGAAGATGAGGACGAGCGAGACGAGGACGCAGACCACGAACACCGCGAGGCAGATCCAGGCCCAGTGGCCGCCATGCGGCGTGCGGATCGAGATGCTCTCCAGGGGGGCGGCGGTGCGGCTCGTGTCGTGCGTGCCGTCCGTGACCTTCCGCAGGGTCGGGTTGAGGGGCGCACCGTCGAGGCGCTGCTGATCGTTCACGATAGGACGCCTTCTCTCACGTGCAGGACCATTCTCACCGGCGGGACAGGGCATCGTACCAGCGTGATGCCCTATCTCGTTGTTCGCACATCGTCTTTTTCCGAACGACGGCAACCACCTTTCGGGATGATGCTTGAGGGCGTCACGGCGGGGCGCCGCCCGAGGCGGGCAGGCGCGACAGGCTCTCGGCGTCGAGGACGACGCCCTCGATCACTGCGTCCTCGGCCAGATGCAGGACGAAGCCGGCGGCGCTCATCGTCCAGGCACGGGCATCCAGCATCTCGGCAATCTTGTCGGCCACCATCTCGAAGGACAGGGTCTTGCCGGGGATCCGGCGCTGGTGGCGCAGCACGTGCCAGCCGAAGCGGGACCGGACCGGGACGCGTCCCGTGGTGCCCTCCGTCAGAGCCTCCAGCGCCGCCTGGATCTCCGGCACCAGTTCCCCCCGGCGCAACTGGCCGAGCGATCCGTCCTGGCGCGACGTCGGACAGGCGGAGAAGCCGCGCGCCGCCTCGGCGAAGTCGCCGGGATCGTCGCCGAGTTCGGCCGCCAGCGCACGCGCCTCCCGCTCCGCCTGCTGCCAGCCCGCCGCGTCGTCGGAGGCCGGCTCGAACAGGATGTGGGACGCCTCGAACAGGTCCGGCATGCGGAAGCGGTGGAGGTTTGCCTCGTAATAGCGCCGGCACTCCGCCGCGCCCGCCCGCTGCGGCTCGGGCGCGAGATCGAGGGCAGCGCGGATCAGCGCTTCCTCGGCCAGTTCCCACCGCCCGGCCTCGTCCCGTTCCGGGCGGGACGCGAAGATCAACGAAGCGAAGGATCGATTGATCGCCGCGATCGATGAGAAGCGTGCGGCGCTCGAAGCGCAAGCACTCGCGCAGCAACTCGCGAGCGAATCCGTCGACGTCACGCTGCCTGGCAGAGGCCAGCCGATCGGCGGGCTCCATCCTGTCACGCGTGTGCGGCGGAGAATCGAACAGATTCTCAGAAGCGCTGGATTCCAGATCGCCGACGGTCCCGAGATCGAAGACGATTGGCACAACTTCGAAGCGCTCAATATTCCCGCGAACCATCCTGCGCGGGCGATGCACGATACGTTCTATTTCCCGGACGGACGACTGCTTCGTACGCACACCTCGCCCGTGCAGGTACGCGTCATGGAGCACCAGAAGCCACCCGTGCGCATCATCGTTCCAGGGCGCGTTTATCGCTGCGACTCCGACATGACGCACACGCCGATGTTCCATCAGGTCGAAGGCCTGCTCGTGGATGAAGGCATCTCGTTCGCGAATCTGAAAGCCATCCTGCACAGTTTCATGAAGGCGCTGTTCGAGAAGGACGTGAAGATGCGCTTGCGCCCGTCTTACTTCCCGTTCACCGAGCCTTCGGCCGAAGTCGACATCTCTTGCGTTTCGTGCGGCGGCTCCGGATGTCGCGTGTGCAAGAACACCGGTTGGGTGGAAGTCGCCGGCTGCGGCGTCGTGCACCCGAAAGTCTTGCGCGCGGTCAACATCGATACCGAGCGCTATACCGGCTATGCATTCGGCATGGGCATCGATCGACTCACGAT